>JAQTOM010000083.1 GCA_028713345.1 Gallionellaceae bacterium
TAAGCGTCTTTCACGGCTGGTTATTTACCCAGATAACCGAAATGCCACACCCCCCATGCCACGCCACACACCAGCAATATAAGTGCAGCATAATACGGCCAGAGGCGCTTCTTTTCGGCATATGGATCTATCAGCGAACGATTGGCTCCCTCGGGCAGCTTGGCGATGCCGGTCAGCGAGGAGCCAAAAGGAATATTGATCTTGGCGCGCGCATTCACCGCCCAGCCGTTGGCATCCAGGATCGGCCCCAGATTGCGCTGTTTCAGCTTGAACCAGGCAATCAGCATGGCCGGCCCCGACACCAGCAGCAACAGCCCGAGCAAGGCGAAGGGCAGTTGCCACCACCTCAGCCCCAGCAAGCCGGTCAGCATGGAAGCCACGGCCGTACCCAATGCGCCTACAGCCAGTCCGATCGCCGCAAAAATACCGGCAAACTTGCTCATATCGAATGGAGGTGGGGCAGGTTTGACGGCTTCCGGTTTCTGCCCTGGCTCAATCGCCACTTTTACTAATTTCGCCTCGGCGGCCTGCGATCTGGCAGCGGCGAGTTTCTGCACCTGCTCGCTTATCATCTTGCCCACGCGCTTATAGGGCGCCCAGAACGCTTGGCGGATACTGATAGGGTGCTCCAGTATGCGCACGATGGCCGCATCCCAGTCCTGTCCCTTGCGGTCATAGAACACGCCGTTGCGCCCCACCATCAACTGGTCTGAATCGCCTGCGGTAAAAGCGGCGGCGATGGATATTTTTTCCTTGCCGCCCAGGCGTGTGCATTCGCAATAAACCATGCACACCCGGCTCAAGTTGGCCAAGGCGGCATGTTTGTTGACATCCTCCACCTGCACGCACAGTTCGCAGCTGCGCCCATCCAGATACAGCGTACCGACCTGAAAAACGGCCTTGCCGCTGCCCGTGTAGAAGTTGCGGAAAGACACAAAATTATTGACCAGCGTATGCAAGTCGCGGCAATAGCGCAGCAGCTTATCCACCGCAGCGATGGCATTCACCTCGGATTCCAGAGCCTTATCCTGCGCGATCAGGTCCTCTATTGCCGCTTGGTAATTGCCGCTCAGAATGGCGCGAATGCGCGCGATGCCAAGCTTCTCTACGTTAATCGAAGTAGGTTTTTCCGCTACCCAGGCTTCAAATGCCGCAAATTTCTCACTCAGTTTTTCCCATTCCTCTACCGCCAGGGATCTCTTGTTGCCGAATAATGGCGCAACCACCTTTGCACGCAGCATCTGTATGCCGTGCATCCAGGCCGGGTTAACACCATCCAGCAAAGGCAGGGGTTTGTTGGCTTCCACCACGGCCAGCGGGAATGCCGCCACCTCGGCAGCACCGGCACTCAAATTCTGCGCTGCGAGAGATTGGTAATCCTCCACGGAACGGCTCAACGGCATTGCGGCGCGCGGATCATAAGCAGCCATCTGGCAGCGCGTAAAATAATCGTCCACCTTGGCCTTCACCTCGTGATAGGCATCCGCAGCCGCCAAGGTGTCTGCACCCAAAAACCAGACATCGCTATTGCCTTCTGCGTTCTGCCACCAGTTCGCATAAGCCTGCGCCTGCGCAAAAAATAGCGCAACGACCTCACCCGAAACGCCGTCCTCGCCACAACGATCAGGCAACGCACCACAGCACGCCATGATTTCTCCCAAAACTGTTTGCAACGCAGCATCCCGGGTTACTTTGGGAGTAATCACGCCATCCCCGTTGAAGCGCATCTCAAGCAGGAGTTTTCCCGTATCCGCGGTGTCCGCCACCGAGATCACCTCGGCATCCTGCTTGCCCAGCCCATGCAAAATGCGGCGTGCGGCAGCAAGCAGATAACGTCCTTCCGTATTGGCATCGTTGATGGCGGAAAGCGGCAGTGCGTCAACATCCTGCGCCAGCAGGTTTGCGTCTTTCAGTAACGCGGCTGCCCATTGCACCGCCGCGATGATTTCCGGAGCGCGCACATGCCCATCGTTATCGGTATCGATCAACGCCAGCGTTTGTGCGTCAAACTCTATGCCATGCGCCGGACAGCTCAGCGCCACCCATAGCTTCTGGTCAAGCTGCGCGAGTGCCAGCAAGTCTGCACCGGAATCGACACATACCTGGTCAAATCCGCCAGCACGGAAGAAGCGCCACTCGTGACTTTCCTGCATGGTGTCGGGGGTAATCGCCTGCGTCGGGATCATGGTCTTGTCATACCAGGTTGTTATTGATTTGCTCCTCGATACGATTCAGTAGCGGGCGCAGCTTGTTCACGATGCGGCGCATCTGTTCAACGTCTCCACTATTCCTGCCATTCTCCAATGCCTGACACAGATTGGCAAACCCTATCGCGCCCACCATTCTGGCTCCCGATTTGGCGCGGTGCCCGATATCGCTCACTGCCGCAGTATTCTCGCTCTCCAGCGCCTCTTCAATTTGAGCGACATCTCCCCTGGCTGAATTGATGAACTTGAGGGCAAACTCGCGCATCTTTTTTTGGTCGTTATCCATCAAGTCAGCCAGCGCCGTAAAATCGATGACATCAGGATGCCGTGGCTCCTTCCCGCTTCCCGCACCTTCCATTAAAAGTACGCGATCCGCTACGCGACAAGTCGCGTGTGGATTTGCCAGCCCCGGAGGGACTGCGGAAGGGTCGCTGCGCAGCAGCGGGGCGCCCACCGGCGTACCCCTTGCGGGTGAAAGTGCCTTGCTTCCCTCTCCCCTTGGGGGAGGGAATGAGGGAGGGGGAGGAGATATCTGTTGCGACCGTCCCGTCACCCACCTGGCAATCGTGGCGTAGAAATGGTCGAGTTTGAATGGCTTGCTGATGAAATCATCCATGCCGGCGGCAAGGCAAAGCTCACGGTCTTCGTTTGATGCATTGGCGGTCATGGCTATCACGGGTATTCCCGCCAAGGCGGGATCCGCACGGAGTAACCGGGTCGCTTCCAAGCCGTCCATCACGGGCATCTGCATGTCCATCAACACGCAATCAAACGATTCCTGGCGCAGCAGGTCGAGCACCTCTTTCCCATTATTGGCAATGCAGACGGCGGCATTGGCGTCATTCAGGAATTCCATGGCCACCTGTTGGTTGAATGAATTATCTTCGGCCAGAAGAATGCGCGCACCGCTGATCGCCGCCATGATGATTGACTGTGCGCCTGCCTGCCCCGGCTCTTCACGCATATCTTCCGTTGCGGGCATACTGCCCTTGCCAAGCCGCATGGTGGCCCAGAAGGTGCTGCCTTTGCCCGGTTCGCTTTCCACCCCCACCTCGCCCTCCATCAGCGCCGCCAGCCTCTGGCTGATGACCAGCCCGAGGCCGGAGCCGCCGTAGTTGCGGCTGGTGGAAGAATCGGCCTGCTGAAAGGCATGGAACAGTTTGCTCTTTTGTTCTGCGCTAATGCCGATGCCGGTGTCCTGCACTTCGAAGCGCAGCAGAATAGCATTTCCTGTTTCTTCAATTTGCCTGGCGCGAATGATGATTTCGCCTTGCGGGGTGAACTTGATGGCGTTGTTGATGTAGTTGATCAGAATCTGGTTCAGCCGCAGCGGGTCGCCGCGCAGGTTGCGCGGAATACCGGAATCAAACTCAAAAGTCAGTTTAAGGCCTTTTTCAGCGGCTTTCCATGCAACCAGGTTGGCCAGTGTCTGTTTGATCTGACCGAGGTCGAAATCAATGTGTTCCAGACTGAGCTTGCCGGCATCGATCTTGGAAAAATCCAGAATGTCGTCGATGACGCCGAGGAGATGTTCGCCGGACAGGTGTATTTTCTTGAGATAGTCGTGCTGCTTGGGATCGTGTTCATTCTTGAGCGCCAGTTGCGCCATGCCGAGGATGCTGTTCATCGGGGTGCGGATTTCATGGCTCATGTTGGCGAGGAAATGGCTCTTGGCGCGGCTGGCTTCCTCGGCCTGGATTTTGGCAAGCTGCAACGCATCTTGCGTCTTCTTGCGTTCGGTGATGTCTTCGATCATTACAAGTAAATATGCCTCACCGTGGCTCAGGAAAGGCGTCACGAGAACATCAAGCCAGCTTTCCCTGCCAAAGGTAGAAAACATGTGTGTTTCCATTTGCTGTTCAACGCCACTATTCAAAACCTCCTCGGCCATTTGCAATAAACCGCTGTCTTTCCAGCTGGCGATCTGGTGGAAATTCTGCTGAAGCATTTGCTCCACCGTTCCACCTATGATCTTCGCGGCGGCTTGATTGGACAAGGCGCACTGTCCGCTATTTGCATGGTAGGTGATAATTCCGACCTGTGATGAGGCGATTGTTTTCTGGTTCAGATCCAGCGCTTCGGCAAGTTGGTTTTCCAGCCGCCTGCGCTCGGTGATATCCCTGCCGGTTCCGGTAAAGCCCAGCACCTCCCCGTTCGAATCTTTTAACACAACACCGTTGCACAGAAACGGAACCGGCAAACCGTCATGCCTTACAAGCCGCACCTCAAGGAGTGCTGAACCATTCTTGAAAATCTCCGCTATTTTATCGGCGGCTATCGGCCTGTCTTCTTCGCAGACAAGTTCCAGCGCTGGCTTATTCATCATCTGCTCAGGGGTAAGGCCGCAAAACTTTTCAAGGTTCGAGTTCCATTTTACGATCTCCCCCTTTACATCAATCACGTAAAGTATGTCCGGGTTGGCTTCAATTATGGTATTGAGTTCATTGAGCGTCGAGGCCAGCATCTCATAAAGGTGCGCCTTCTCTGCGCCGGCTTGCTCCGCCTCCTCTTTTTTCTTGCGTAATTCTCTGGTCGCTTCCGCAATGCGGTATTCCAGCATGTGCCGGTCTTCCTGCAATTGCTGCGCCATCATGTTGATGCCGGCAGCCAGTTCGTTCAGTTCGTACACAGCCGATTGCTGCCGGGTACGCGTATCCAGATTACCCGTTCCGATACTGCGCAGGGCAAGTTCCATATCCAGGATAGGCTTGGTGATCCGGCGTGCTGTCCATAACGCCACCAGTGAAGACACCACCAGAACCAATAGCATGACCAGCAGATTAAAGAGCAACAGCTCATTTTTCTGGCTATTCAGGTGTGCTTTGCTGATTTCAATGATGATTGTGCCGAGCGGCCTATCCGGGGCAGAGATAACACCGTTTTCATAAACCGACTCATCCAGCTTGACCTGGGTAGCCACAACGGGCTGATACATCAAGAGGGTATTTCTGTCCTGATAAATACGGTTAATTGAATCTACCTTCGCAGCCAGGGCCGCATAATCGCCGCGCCTTTCACCAACCCCTGCCAACTGCCTGTAACCGTCATCCAGCACCACCACCGATTGCACATCCGGCAGAGCAAGCACGGCATCAACATCCTGTCTCAGCAGTGTCATGTTGCCGGAAAAAATCGCATATTCGCTGGTAAAAGCCAGCTGGTTCGCCACCAACTGCGAGCGTTCAAGCAGGGTGCGATCCAGGTCGGCGAAACGTACAAAAGTGGAATAACCCGTAAACAGCAGCGTCATCACCACGATGGGGATCAAGGCGACCAGAAGGGTTTGTTGCTGAATGCCGGAACGCCTCATGGCTCATCCCCTGCAATCTCGCTTATTTCCTGGTGCAGTTCTTCCGCACTCTTGATGTTCAAACCCAGTGACCGGGCCACTTGTTCGTTGACCGCCACTTCAAACATCCGTGAAAATTGGGCGGCTGGCAAGGTGCGTGTCTCACCGAATTGCTGGATTGCCAATGCGGCCTGAACGGCAATCTGCTTCGGGGTGCTGAATACCGCAGCCAATGCGCCCGCCTTGACATAACCGGGTGAGAATCCAATCATGGGATTGCCGCTGCGGTATGTCGTCAACAGGATATTGCGTATGGTCGAATTGTTGTAAACCGCGGCATCAGGCACTGCCAGCAACACATCGCTGTCATCCAGCACATCTTGCAACAACGCATGGAGTTGCGTTTCCGAAGCAATTCTTTGTTCCCGCAGGTGCAGCCCATGCTGGGTTGCCCGCTGCCTGAGTTGAGCCAGCTCCTCATGCGGGTAACTATCAAACAGCACGCCGATACGGCGCTTGTCCGGCAATATGGCCCTGATCAGGCGGATCTGGCGCTCCGCTGGCTGGTCCAGGTATATTGCCGAAAAAGATTTTGAATTCACCCGTTGCGGAAAATCATGTAATAGCCCTTCGTACCCATGCTTCGGAATGAGGACATTGAGAATGGCAGGCGCATTGCTTGACGCAACGGCTGCGGCGGCCTTCATGCCGACGCCGATGATGAGCCCGGAGTTTGTGACCGGCTTGGAGAGATCATCGGTAACGGCCAAGGCAACATTTCTTTTGAGGAGGCTTTCACGCAGCGCATTGGAGAATTCCAGGTAAGGGCCGGCGTTTTCACTGAGCACAACGGTGATGGAAAGCGGTGCTGCATGAAGGGGCGCTACTGAAAAAAACACCCACGACAAAGCCGCCGCCAACCCGATAATAACGCGGTTGGCAGAGCGAAAAACCGGACTGGGCAAAAGAGTACTATTCCGGCTGAAAATTAAAAGTCGCTGTAAGATAGGAACGCCTGTCATATAACTGACCGCTGTATCCCTCATTCTTATCCTGGAATACATCACGGCCAGTGAGACCTCTCCTCCTCCAACCTTATTACCGCCTGAATGCAGCGTTACACAGCGCAGGCGCCGCCCACCGATAGCGGACGCGCGCCCTGCAAACCCTGTGCAACCGTCATGTTACACGAAAACAACGCGACGGAATGCACCCGCTATTTCAGCATTGAACATATCCAGACACTGTTCTTTTGCAGCACGAATATTGCCCGCTGGGTGGCGGGCAACTCATAGCTGCACATCCTGCGGGACAACTTATACCT
The DNA here is from genome assembly GCA_028713345.1 of Gallionellaceae bacterium. Classification (GTDB taxonomy): domain Bacteria; phylum Pseudomonadota; class Gammaproteobacteria; order Burkholderiales; family Gallionellaceae; genus JAQTOM01. The sequence goes on from JAQTOM010000083.1 coordinate 6,821, forward strand.
GCAGCGCTCTTGGCCTTAAGCTTCTTCTTGTGGGATTTTTTAGGTGCTTTTTTGCCCGGTTTGGCGTCAGGCGCCGTCGCCTGCGCGGCCTGCCCTGAGCTTGCCGAGGCGGACGATTTTTCGGCAGACGGTGCGCCCGCCGTATCTGCTGCCCAGGCAGGCGCAACAAAGATCAAGGCACTCAATAACAGCAGTATGTTTTTCATGGTTGTTCTCCCTTTGTGGTTAAAAAATATTCACGGCTTGCCCGGAGCAGGCG
>JAQTOM010000084.1 GCA_028713345.1 Gallionellaceae bacterium
CATTACCTCCTACAGTGAAGAAAGAAACATTAGACCTGCTCAGGAAATACGTCGATGTGCGCGTTCAGGCCAGCCAAATTACGTTGGCCGATAAGGTATCTCGCGAGCCATTATTGCGGGAAGCAAGCCAGATAAGAACCAAACTATGGTCGCTGGCGATACAATCAGCCAAGGATGATGATCGGGTCACGACGAGCGGCCTTTATATCCAGGCGCTTGGCGGCCTTATTGACTCCTATACGGCCAGAGATGAAGTCCTTAACCGGCATATCCCGGAAATTGTAATTATCTCGCTGCTGCTGACGTTTATTCTTGCGGGCGGCGTACTTGGTTACACATCGGGAGCCGCAGGGCATCGGCCTACGACGCCGGTTTTTCTTTTTGTGGCCATATCTTTTTGTGGCCATAGTAGTCATTATAGTTTCCATAATCATAGACCTGGACCGACCGCATCGCGGATTCATTCAGGTTACCCAAAAGAATATGCTGGAGCTACAGCAAGAGGTTAATAACCAGCACTAAAGATAAGTGTCACCCCCTGAATAACTCGGTTTATGCCGATGCTGGCTAGACAATATGGATACGGGAAGTATGCTCTTGGTGATGCCAGTAGGCACTCTAATGTCGGATGAACCTTAATATTGAACATATCGATGTCCTGCTGTTAATTGCCGCAGTGGTCGCCATGCTCACCCGGAAAATGGGTGTGCCCTATAGCGTCGGTTTGGTAACAACGGGGCTTGTCTTGGCTCTTGTTCCAACAGGTCAGGATATTCATCTCACCAAGGAACTGATCTTCACCGTCCTGTTGCCGCCGCTCATTTTTGAAGCGGCATTTTTTCTACCCTGGAAAGAATTGCGCAAGGATTTTGTGGTGGTCACGACCTTGGCTACACTTGGGGTTGCCCTGTCGGCGGGCATTACTACGCTGGGCATGCATTACTTGGCTAATTGGCAGTGGAGCGGCGCACTTATTTTCGGGGTGCTGATCGCGGCAACTGATCCTGTATCCGTGATTGCCACCTTCAAGGAGGCCGGTGTGCATGGCCGTCTGCGCATTCTGGTGGAGGCTGAGAGCCTGTTCAACGATGGTGCGGCTGCCGTCATGTTCGTCATCGCCATCGCCTTTGCTGCAGGGCAGGAAATATCTGCTGTCAATGCGAGTATGACACTGCTGTCCACTGTGGGCGGCGGCATCATTTGCGGCGCGCTGGTTGCATGGGTAATGCTGAAGCTGGCTGGTCGGACGACCGATCATCTGGTAGAAATCACATTCACCGTAGTCGGCGCATACGGCTCGTTTTTGCTAGCGGAACATTTGCATTTTTCCGGCGTGCTGGCCACGCTCACTGCAGGTATCATGCTGGGCAACCTGGGAGTGCTGGGCGCGATCTCACCCAAAGGGCGCGAAGCGGTTGGAGCTTTCTGGGAATACGTGGCCTTTGTGGCCAATTCACTTATATTTTTGCTGATAGGCATCCACGAGGCGCAGCAGGATTTCCCACGTATCTGGACGATTGCCTTGCTTGCGATTTTGCTGGTTACGCTGGGGCGCGCTGTGGCAATTTATCCCGTGTGCACATTATTTTCCAAGAGTACCGTCCGTGTATCATGGAAACATCAGCATGTCTTGTTCTGGGGCGGACTGCGAGGCGCCTTGGCATTGGCTTTGGCGCTTGGTTTGCCGGAAAGTATTTCCGGTCGCGAAGAAATCATTACCATCGCCTTTGCCGTGGTCGCCTTTTCGATTTTTGTGCAAGGCATGACCATGACACCTTTGTTGCGCCACATGGGGGAGATTTTACATGACAAACATGATGCATAAATTCAATAGAGACTAACAGTGGCAAACATAAATTCAACTGACTCCAACCAATCTGCGAAGCCCGGCATTCGCGCGGCGTTGGCTTACCGCTTCAACCTGAAAGACGACCAGGCCGACCCAACCAATATAGACCGCAGCATACGCGACGGCGTGGTATTCAAGGGTACCAACCTGTGGGTGCTGATGCTGGCCATCTTCATCGCTTCCATCGGCCTGAACGTTAATTCGACCGCAGTGATTATCGGCGCGATGCTGATCTCGCCGCTAATGGGGCCCATCATGGGTATAGGCTATGGCGCAGGCATCAACGATTTCGATCTTATCAAGCTGGGGTTGAAAAATCTCGGTATCGCCATCCTGATCGGTCTGTTCACCTCCACGCTTTATTTTCTGGTCAGCCCGTTGTCCGAGGCGCAGTCCGAGTTGCTTGCAAGGACTACGCCGACCATCTGGGACGTGCTGATCGCCCTGTTTGGCGGCCTAGCTGGGATAGTAGCGGCTACGCGCAAGGAGAAATCCAACGTCATTCCTGGCGTTGCTATTGCCACAGCCTTGATGCCGCCGCTGTGTACGGCAGGCTACGGAATTGCGACCGGTTCGGCGCACTACTTCTTGGGCGCGTTCTATTTGTTTTTCATCAATTGCGTCTTCATTGCTTTTTCTACCATTCTGGTTGTTGCTTCTATGAGGCTACCCCACAAACGCTTTGTCAGCGTTGGGATCGAAAAGAAAGTACATCGCGCCATACTTGCCGTGGTGCTGGTGACCGTGTTGCCAAGCATTTACCTGGCCTACGGCCTCGTAACTACGGAAATATTCCGCGAAAAGGCCAGTTCCTTTATCAAAAAGGAGTATGTATTCGAGAACACCTATATCGCAAAGCAAGTTATTTCACCCGACACCAAAGGAATTGAGATTTCCCTGATTGGCAATAATGTGCCACAAGAGAAGCTATCTGCCATAGCAGGTAAATTGAAGAACTACGGCCTCGAAAAAGCGAGATTGGTGAACCATCAGAGCGGCACGAAAGAACTCGATCTTGCCTCGATCAGGATGGGGTTGTTAAAAGACGTGTTGGGTTCGAGCCAGCAATCCATCGAGGAAAAGAACAAGCGGATACTGGAGCTGGAAAAGGAATTGGCTGCCGCAACGGCAGTGCATACCGAACAACAGCAAGCCGCCAAAGAACTCTATGCGCAATACCCGGCAATAACTAAAGTGGCTTTGGCTGAAGCGCCTATCTGGGATGCGGATGGCACAACAAAATCGAATATGCTTATCGTGGAGGTAACCAGCAAGAAGCCTCTCGGTAAGGAAGATACCCGACGGATAAGCGCATGGCTTAAAGTCAAAATGGGAGTCGAGCAGGTCAAGCTGATTTCCGGTAACTCCTGACATGACCGTACGGGTTAAAAAAGGCACACCATGAACATATCAGGCACCCCAAGTGAGCTGATTCACGTCATCGCCATTTTGATCCTGGCCTGGTTGTTGATGGGTTTCAGCCGCAGATTCATCCGCATCTTTCGCGGCTATATGAGCGCGCGTGCGGCCACCTTGGAAGATGTGCGGCGCGTAGATACCTTGGCACGCGTGTTCCACCATGTGGCAACGGTGGTGATCTCACTGATTGCCGGTATGCTGGCATTGAGTGAGATAGGCATTTCTATCGTGCCTATTCTAGGTGCAGCCAGCGTGGTGGGTGTTGCGGTCGGCTTCGGGGCGCAGAGCCTGATTAAGGATTATTTCAACGGATTATTCATGCTGCTGGAGAACCAGATACGCCAAGGGGATGTGGTCGAAGTATCCGGGAAGACCGGCGTCGTGGAGGATGTCACCCTGCGCTATGTCAGCCTGCGCGATTATGAAGGGAGCGTCCATTACATCCCGAACGGCCTGATCACCATGGTCACCAACAAGTCGCGCGGTTATGCCTACGCAGTGATTGACGTGAGCGTAGCCTACCGTGAGAATCTGGACAGTGTTTATGAGGTGATGCGCGAAGTTGCCTCAAGATTGCGTGCATCACAGGATTGCGGCGTGAAAATACTCGAAGACATCGAGATCGCAGGCGTGCAGGATTGGGCCGATTCTGCCGTGATGGTGCGCTGCCGCTTGAAGACCGTTGCACTTGAGCAATGGAGTGTGCGGCGCGAGTTCCTGCGCCGCCTGAAAGACGCCTTCGATGTACGCGGCATCGAGATACCCTATCCGCACCTCACACTTTGCGCAGAGCAAGACAAAGATGGCAGTGCGCCTGCTTTTCGCATCGCCAACAAAAGCGAGGCAGCATCCGTCGAGTAGAAGTTCGTATCTGAATATGGCGGTTTCTAGGGGGCGTTATATCTGAATTCGATTACACCAAGATAGACAAAAAGGAGATTCATCATGCACAAAAAATTACGGGTTGGCCTCGTCGGTTATGGCAAGGCAGGCCAAGCTGTAGCGAATATATTGAGCAGCGATCCACGTTTTGAATTGTGCTGGATTGCGCGCCGCAGCAATCAAAGCTATGTGCAGACACATCCCGGCACTGATATCCACATCATCAGTATCGATCAACAATCCTACGGCGAATTATTCGAGCGGCATCCGGTCGATGCAGTGGTGGATTTCTCGGTGCGCACTAGCATCCATGCCTATGGCGAGGAAGTGCGCAAGCGCGGCATCATGCTGGTTAGCGCAATTTCGGCGTATACAGAAAGCGACCTGGAATATGCGCGCAATTTGGGAAAAGACACGCGGGTGCTGTGTTCGCCCAACATCACCCTCGGCATCAATTTCCTGATCTTCGCCGCCAAGCTGCTGCGCAAGATCGCACCGTTCGCCGACGTGGAAATACTCGAACAACATTTCCGGGAGAAGCCGGAAATCTCCGGCACCGCACGCAAGATTGCCGAAAAACTGGAAGTGGGCGGCGAGCGCATTACCTCATTGCGGCTCGGCGGCATCGTCGGCCACCATGAGGTAATCTTTGGCTTTCCCTATCAGACCGTGCGCCTGATTCACGACTCGATCAAGCGAGAAGCCTTCGGAACCGGCGCAGCCTTCGCACTGGCGCAGCTCGCCAATTGCGGCAATGGATTTTTTACTTTCGATGATCTGCTGTTGCAGTTGATGCAGGCAGAGTTGATGCAACAGCGATGAATGTCAACCGCAGAGGTGACTGATTTAGATCAGTCTGCTATTTCTGACTGCCATGATAAAAGTCCCCATGATAAAAATATCAAAACACTGATTGCAGTTTGGATGAGTGGCGTTTTGATTGCATTGGCAACAACGGTCAGCTTGGCAACGGCACCACTATTAATATGAGAGTGTCTTGGCTATTGATCCGGCACGGATTAAACTAAACAACCGTTCGTGCTGAGCATGTCGAAGCACATGAATCCGTACACATTTCGACAGGCTCAATGCGAACGGATTCATGGATAAAGTGTGCCGAACCTATAGATTAAGGACGGCATTTATAAATTGCAAAGGTGCGCTTGCCGTAATCTGGTGAATTACCCTTTACGACTGTATCGCCGCCAGCATCTATTGCGCCATTGCGCGCCAATTGTAATAAATTAGCTTCTACCGCCTCGACACTACGTGTGATAAATCCAACTTCAGCAAGAACGCTAACAGTTATTTCTCCTTTGGACTGGCAGCTACTCACCTGACTTGCATCCGCTAGAGATACACTGTCAGATCCTTTGCGTACCTCGATCAAGCTGCTGGCACATCCGCTCAGCATAGCAATTAACAACACTAGGGCAGTATTAACTAATATTCCTTTGAATATCTGCATGGCAACTCCTAAGTTTATTTGGTAAACAACCTCATGATTAAGTATACACGCCAAATGCCAGAATCAAACTGGCGATTACCAAGCCTGCTTTGCCAGCTATAAGCTGTAGTTCGTAGTAGCCTCTTTGACCGACCGCAACCCCATGCGGCCACTCGTTGTCCGGCTGCTCCACCCCCAGAATGAAACGCTCGCCCATAAATTTAAGTTGGGGCCAGATTGCCCTCAATCTTCAGCAAGCAGGCGATTGTCTATCCTCACAATCTTTGTGTTAAAGTTGCGCTCACCATGAAGCTCTCCCGCGCTGCCTTTTTTTCGCTGCTGCTTGCCTTCGCACTGCTGTTCGTGCAACAAGCAGGGGCAGTACACTCAATAAGCCACGCCTTTGAAGATTTAACGCGGCAACAACAAAAAGACAAAGAAGCTCCCCACTCTAATGCCTGCGAGCAATGCGCAATCTACGCGCAGCTGGGCAGTGCGCTCAGTTGCGCTTTCCATTCCTTCGCGATAATTGCCGTTCCAACCGAAGCAGCACTACACCATAGCGTCATACACCGCTCCCTCCACATCCTTGCCGCCGCCGCGCGCGGCCCGCCCGCCCTGCTCCAGACCATCGCCTGACCTCTGCCCCGCGCACCGCGGGGTGAATGCCATTATTTTTGGAGAGTCACCATGTTCAAGCACACCGCGCTCTGCATGGCGCTGTTCGCGCCGCTATTCGCCCATGCGTCGAACGACGAGGACTTGCGCGCCATCCGCGAGCAGATCCGGCAACTGAAGGAGAATTACGAGCAGCGCATCTCGCAACTGGAGCAGCGCCTGCAGCAAGCCGAGGCGAACAGCAGGAATGCCGGGAGCGCTGCGGCGCAGGCCCGGGCTGCCGCGCAGCAGGCCAGCAGCGAGGGCGCCTTCAACCCAGCCGTATCGCTGGTCCTGTCCGGCACTTACGGGCAACTCCAGCAAGCGCAGGCTCCGGCTACCGGCTTCGCCATGTCGCCCAACAACACCGGTCACACGCGCGGCTTCAGCCTGAAGGAATCGGAGCTGAACATCGCCGCCAACATCGATCCGCAGTTTCGCGGCGTCGCAACTTTTTCGCTGAATCCCGCAGGCGGCGTGGCCGTGGAAAACGGGTTCGTGCAAGCCACTGCGCTGGGCAACGGACTCAATCTCAAGTTCGGACGCTATTTCTCCGGGCTGGGCTACCTGAACGAGCAACATGCGCACGCCTGGGATTTCGTTGATCAGCCGCTGGTGTACCGCACGCTGTGGGACAACCAGCTGAGCGAGGACGGCGTGCAACTCAAGTGGCTGGCGCCGACCGACACCTTCGTCGAACTCGGTGCTGAGCTTGGCCGTGGGCGCGGCTTTCCGGGCAGCGACCGGCAGAAGAATGGCTCGGGTGCGGGCGT
>JAQTOM010000085.1 GCA_028713345.1 Gallionellaceae bacterium
CCCTATATTGCCAGTGCGGGTGAGTTGAAAACAAAACCAACCCAGCATAGCGTGCAGAAGCTGCGCGAGATCGGTATTTTTCCAACCGCACTGTTGTGCCGTGCCGACCGCCCGATTCCCGATGACGAGCGTGCAAAGATTTCCCTATTTTCCAACGTACGCGAAGAAGCGGTAATTTCGGTGTGGGATGTGGACAGCATTTACAAGGTTCCGCAGATGTTGAATGACCAAGGGCTGGATCGCATTGTTTGCGAAGAACTGGGCATCGAGCCGCGGCCTGCTGACTTGTCCGTGTGGAAAAAGCTGGTAGAGGCGCTGGATCATCCGCAGCACGATATCACCATCGGCATGGTGGGCAAATACGTCGACCTGACTGAATCCTACAAATCCCTGATTGAAGCATTACGCCATGCGGGCATCCATGATTCTACCCGCGTCAATATTGAATACATCGATTCCGAACTGCTGGAAAGCACGGGCGTAGACGAATTGAAGCGGTTTGACGCAATCCTGGTACCGGGTGGTTTTGGCGTGCGCGGTACGGAAGGCAAGATTGCCGCAATTCGCTATGCGCGTGAAAACAAGATTCCCTATCTGGGCATCTGTCTGGGTATGCAACTGGCCGTGATTGAGTTTGCACGCCATGTTGCAGGTATGGCCGATGCGAATAGCACCGAGTTCGATTTGGCCACGGAGCACCCCGTGGTGGCGCTGATTACCGAATGGCTGGATCGCGATGGCCGGGTAGCGACACGCAGCGCGGATTCCGATCTGGGCGGCACCATGCGCCTGGGCTCGCAGCGCTGTCCGATCAAGCCGGACACCCTGGCCTCCAGCATTTATGGCAATGAGGTGAACGAACGCCATCGCCATCGCTATGAGGTCAATAACTACTATGTACCGGTACTCGAAAAAGCCGGGTTGATAATTTCAGCGCGCACCCCCAGCGAAGGGCTGCCGGAAATCATGGAATTGCCGCAAACAGCGCACCCGTGGTTCGTCGGTGTGCAGTTCCACCCCGAGTTTACTTCCACGCCGCGTGACGGGCATCCTCTGTTCAAGTCCTTTGTCGAGGCGGCAGTACGACACCGGCAGGCCGTACAGGCTCAGCAGAAGGTGGCAGCTTGAAACTGTGTGGATTCGATGTCGGCTTGGACTACCCGCTATTCCTGATCGCCGGGCCTTGTGTCATCGAGTCTGAGCAAATGGCGCTGGATACGGCGGGGCAATTGAAGGAAATATGCCTGGAATTGGACATCTCCTTTATTTACAAGTCGTCTTATGACAAGGCCAACCGCAGTTCCGGCAAGACATTTCGCGGCTTGGGCATGGATGCGGGTCTTAAAATCTTAAGTAAAGTGAAGGAGCAAATTGGCGTGCCTGTGCTGACCGATGTGCATAGCATCGAAGAAATCGCACCGGTTGCTGCCGTGGCCGATGTGCTGCAAACCCCTGCCTTCCTTTGCCGCCAGACTGATTTTATTCATGCCGTGGCGAGGGCTGGGCGCCCGGTGAATATCAAGAAGGGGCAGTTCCTGTCGCCGTGGGATATGCAGCATGTGGCGGGAAAGGCACACGCTGCCAGCGGACAAGATAACATCATGGTATGCGAGCGCGGTGTATCCTTCGGTTACAATAATCTGGTATCGGACATGCGCTCACTCGCCGTAATGCGCAATACCGGTTGCCCGGTAGTATACGATGCCACGCATTCGGTGCAACTGCCGGGAGGGCAGGGTGCCAGTTCCGGCGGGCAGCGCGAGTTTGTGCCGGTGCTGGCGCGTGCGGCAGTAGCGTCGGGTATTTCCGGCCTGTTCATGGAGACACACCCCAATCCGGACCAGGCGTTATCGGATGGGCCGAATGCTTTTCCATTAGGCAAAATGAAAGTATTGCTGCAAACGCTGAAAGCGTTGGATGCAATAGTCAAGCAGCAAGGGTTGATTGAAGAGAATGTAAATTTGCGTAGCATTTAGTGAGGACAAAAAATGAGTGCAATTGTTGATGTCGTGGCGCGTGAGATTCTGGATTCCCGTGGCAATCCTACGGTTGAGGCGGATGTGTTGTTGGAATCCGGCGTTATGGGTCGCGCTGCCGTGCCATCCGGTGCCTCCACCGGCACCAGGGAAGCCATGGAACTGCGCGATGATGATAAGCAGCGTTATCTCGGCAAGGGTGTGCTGAGGGCTGTGGAAAATGTAAATACCGAAATTGCCGAGGCCATCATCGGCCTGGATGCAATGGAACAGGCATTCATCGACCAGACCATGATAGATCTGGACGGCACCGAAAACAAGTCGCGCCTCGGTGCGAATGCCATCCTCGCCGTCTCCATCGCCGTGGCCAAGGCAGCTGCGGAGGAATCCGGCCTGCCGCTGTATCGCTACTTGGGCGGCGCCGCGCGCATGGAAATGCCGGTGCCGATGATGAACATCATCAACGGCGGGGCGCATGCCACAGGCGGTGCAGACGTTCAGGAATTCATGATTATCCCCGTGGGCGCACAGAGCTTCCGCGAGGCATTGCGTTGCGGCGCGGAAGTGTTCCATAACCTGAAGAAGATCCTGCATCATCGCGGCCTCGCCACCACGGTGGGCGATGAGGGCGGATTTGCACCGGCGCTGGGCTCGAACGAAGCGGCATTGAAGGTAATTGTTGAAGCCATCGAAGCGGCGGGGTACGTGCCTGGTGCGGATGTGGCCATCGGCATTGATGCGGCCGCCTCCGAATTCTACAAGGACGGGCAGTATCACCTGAAAGCAGACGGGTTGACCTTGAGTTCCGCGCAGATCGTCGATATGTATGCATCGTGGGCGGACAAATATCCCATCGTCAGCCTCGAAGACGGCATGAGTGAACACGACTGGGACGGTTGGAAGCTGCTCACCGGGCGCCTCGGAAAAAATATTCAACTGGTCGGCGACGATATCTTCGTCACCAACACCAAAATCCTGCGTGAAGGCATCAAGCAAGGCATTGCCAATTCCATCCTGATCAAGGTAAACCAGATCGGCACCTTGACCGAAACTTTCGCGGCGATTGAAATGGCCAAGCGTGCCGGTTACACCGCCGTCATCTCGCACCGTTCAGGTGAAACGGAAGACTCCACCATTGCGGATTTGGCTGTATCCACCAATGCCATGCAAATCAAGACCGGCTCCCTGTCGCGCTCTGACCGTATAGCGAAATACAACCAACTGTTGCGCATCGAAGAAGACTTGGGCGACAGCGCGTCTTATCCAGGGCGTGATGCGTATTACCAAATTGCGTAAACACCCCTATTGAATAGATGCGCTGGATCAAGCTGATACTCGCCGCCCTGATCATGCTGTTGCAGTATCCGCTCTGGCTGGGCAAGGGCGGCTGGTTAAAGGTATGGGATATCGACCGCCAAGTCAATGCTCAGAGACAAATCAATCAGCAGACGCAGGCGCGCAACGCAGTGCTGGACGCCGAGGTGCGCGATCTCAAGCAGGGAACCGAGGCGATTGAGGAACGTGCCCGCAGCGAATTGGGCATGGTCAAGCGTGACGAAATATTCTTTCAGATAATAGACAATAAGCTGTTGCCGCCTGCCTCGGCTGCGCGTGATACCAAAGCTGCCCACTAGCGTTATCTTTTTCGTAATACCCTTCGGCAATGTTTGGGGATATGTTTGATGGCAACCGCTAAAACTGAAGAATACGAGAAGAAATATGCCGAAGCCGAGGTGCGTGATTTGCAGCGCGCCATGGTGGCGTTGCGCAGTGAATTGGAGATGATGCAGATGGCGCGCGAGTCAGCAGTGCAAGCGGTGGCCAGGGAAGCAAACCAGGAAATTGCGCAACTGAAGGCTACAATCGCCGAATTGCGCAACGAACTGGAAAAGTCGCAAATCCAGCGCAAGCAGGAAATACAGAGTACTGTAGCTGCCAGCCAGGATGAGATCAACCAGTTAAAGAAAACCGCCGAAAGCCTGCGTGATGTGCTGGAATCCAACCGTATTGATAATGAAGCCCGGATACAGGCGGCCACCACCGCATCGGCCAATGAGATTGAACAGCTTAAGATCCTTGCTGCCACGCTGCGGGAGCAGCTCGAAATGGCGCGCTTCGGCAAGGAAAATGCGTTGCGGCTAGAGCGGATGGAGGCACAAGCCGAGATTGCGCAATTGCATGGGACAATTTCCGCGATGCGTGAGGAAATGGAGCGGAAAAGAGTTTCATAACTCATAATGGGAAAAATAAGCAATAGTGGATACAAATCATGGTAAAAAAAGCGACCAAGGCAATTGATTCGCTAACTACGGCTACTGCACAGAAGCGTAGGTTGCGCGAGGCCGAGTTGTTGCTGGAAATATCGCGCAAGATGTCGGCGATAGATTCACTTGATGCGATGCTCAACCTGCTGGTCGATATGACTACCGCAGAATTGGATGCCGAGCGTGGCACACTGTTTCTCAATGACCCTGATACCAACGAGCTTTATTCGCGCGTGGCACAGGGCAATTTCCAGCGTGAGATACGCATCCTCAATACCAGCGGCGTGGCTGGCTTCGTGTTTACCACAGGCGAAGGCGTGATTATCCATGACGCCTACACGGATCCGCGTTTCAACCGCAGCGTGGATGAACAGACCGGTTTCGTGACCAATAGCATAATGTGCGTGCCGATCAAGACCGCCAAGGGTGAAATCATTGGCGTGGCGCAGATGCTCAACAAGAAAAAGGGGCACTTTACCAATAGTGATTTGGCCTTGTTCGAGGCAATGGCAAACCAGGGCACGTTAGCGCTGCAAAGTGCGCAGTTCATCGAGCGGATGGAGAATATCCGCAAGCAGGAACTGGAATTCATCAACATCGTGTCGGAGATGACTTCCGAAATCAAGATCGGTTCGCTTTTGCAGAAAGTGATGGGTGAGGCAACACGCATGCTCAATGCCGAGCGCTCGACGCTGTTTTTGCACGATGAGAAAACCAACGAGCTGTGGTCAGAAGTCGGGCAGGGGCTGGAGTCCATGCAGATTCGCCTGCCCAGCCACCTTGGAATTGCCGGCGCGGTGTTCGCCTCCGGCAAGACCATCAACATCCCTTACGCCTACGCCGACTTGCGGTTCAATCCCGCATTCGACAAGAAGACAGGATTCTTTACGCGCTCCATCCTGTGCGTGCCGGTGGTGAACAAACTCGGCAAGACCATCGGTGTTACCCAAGTACTCAACAAGCGCGGCGGGCCTTTTTCCAACGAGGATGAGGCGCGCCTCCGCGCTTTTACGGCACAGGTGTCTATTGCGCTGGAAAATGCCAAGCTGTTCGCCGACGTGCAGGCAATGAAAAATTACAATGAAGCGATGCTGGAGTCCATGTCCAATGGCCTCATAACGCTGGACGCCACGGGCAAAATTGCCACTTGCAATGCTGCCTGCCTGCGTATTCTCCAGGTTGCCGTAACTGACATCCTGCACCAGGCGGCCTCGCAGTTTTTTAGCGGCGCCAACACCTGGATAATGGACAAGCTGCAACTGGTTATAGACACCGGAGAGCAGCAGACCATGATGGACGCACCGCTGCAAGTCGGCGAGGAAAAGCTTGCCGTCAACTTTACCGTGCAGCCGCTGCTTAACATTGACCACAAGATCATAGGCTCAATGATAGTGATTGAGGACATCAGCAACGAGAAGCGGTTGAAATCGACCATGTCGCGCTATATGGATCCAGGCATTGCGGACCGGCTGGTGGCTTCTGGCGCCGAATTGCTGGGCGGGAAAAATGTAGAGAGTACGGTGATGTTTTCCGACATCCGCGGATTTACCACCCTCACCGAGCAACTCGGCGCACAGAGCACGGTGGCGCTGCTTAATGAATACTTTACCCTGATGGTGGATTGCATCCAGCACGAGGAGGGGATGCTCGACAAATTCATCGGCGACGCCATCATGGCGGCGTTCGGAATACCGGTTGCCCACGAGGATGACGCCGACCGTGCTGTGCGCGCATCAATAGCCATGATCAACACGCTTAACAAATGGAACCTCCAGCGGGTTTCGGAAGGCAAGCCGCCGGTCAATATCGGCATCGGCCTGAATACCGACACAGTGGTTTCCGGCAACATCGGCTCAAGCAAGCGCATGGATTTCACCATCATAGGCGATGGCGTGAACTTGGCGTCGCGCCTGGAATCGGCCTGCAAACAGTATGGGGCAAGAATCCTGGCAAGCGAGTTTACCATCCACAAGCTGCTGGGTACTTACCGCAAACGGGAGATTGACATGGTGGTGGTCAAGGGTAAAACACAGCCGGTTTCAATATACGAAATCCTTGCCTACCATACCGAGGAAACCTTTCCCAATATCGCCGATGTGCTTGGATTGTTCAAGGACGGCATAGCAGCATACCGCAGCCGCCATTGGGATTCCGCCATCAAGCTGTTTAAGGAATGCCTGAAGCTTAACCCAAACGACAAACCCAGCCACCTCTTTCTGGAGCGTGCCGAATTTCTCAAGCAGACCCCGCCGCCTGATGATTGGACTGGGGTATGGGTAATGGAATCGAAATAAGCGACCCCGTACTTCTTAACGCGCTCATTATGCATCACCCTTCAATTCAGATTACCCTTGTTGTTTCGGTAACTTTTATCTTGAGGCAACTCGCAATTCGCTTTAAGATTGCAAATAAATGGCGAGATAGGTATCATCCACGCCTTGCAGTAGATGGCTAAATTTTTGACGGGTACGGTTTACGTTATCAGGCAAAAACGAAAATAATGGTAAAACAAGCAACGGCGCGGCTTATAGCGCAATTGTGTGGAACCATAATCTCGCGCCCGTAGCTCAGATGGATAGAGTACTTGGCTACGAACCAAGGGGTCGGGCGTTCGAATCGCTCCGGGCGCACCAA
>JAQTOM010000086.1 GCA_028713345.1 Gallionellaceae bacterium
CCTCACTGAATTACTTGGCCAAGCCGGCGATAAACTCCGCAATGCTCTTGATCTGTGCGTCATCCCAACCCGAACCGCCTTTTGCCGGCATGCCGCCCATCTGCCAGCCGAGGTCGCCGCCTTTGGTAATGCTGGTGGCGATCTTGCCGGCTGCGCCAGGATCGCCCTTGTACTTGGCTGCCACATCATTCCATGCCGGGCCAACAATTTTCTTGTCGATGGCGTGACACATGCCGCACTTGCTCTTGGCATCGGCCGGCATCTCGGCTGCCGTAGCGACTACCGTAGCGTCCGGCGTGGCAACTGGTGCAGAGGCCGGGGTAGTGGCTGGTGCAGAGGCCTGGGTAGTGGCTGGTGCAGAGGATGGGGTGACCGGCTTATCGGAACAACCCGCAACCATCAGACCGGTTGCCGCAATCACGCCTACGATGATAGTTCTCATAATTCTCTCCTTTAGTTGATAACACCATTAACAAGTTGAACCATAATTAAATAACCATCTGCCGCGTATTCTGAGCGGCTCTGCCGGTCTTGCGAATACCCGCTCCAACCGGCAGCAAAGCCTGCCCCCGCTTTGTCTCTGGCCTGCCACGCTCAAGGCTGCAGCTTACTTGCTATGCAATTTCAGCATCGCCGCTTCCAGCTTGCCATCTGCTATCAGGTGCGCCACATCCAGCGCGCGCCGCATGGCCTGTTCGATCGAGTCCGCCTCTTCACGGCGCGGCGCATTCAGCACATAACCCGACACATCCGCACCCTCGCCGGGACGGCCGATGCCGATGCGCAAGCGCCAGAATTCTTTGGTACCCAGATGGGCGATGATATCCTTCAAACCATTATGCCCGCCATGGCCGCCGCCGAGCTTGAGGCGGGCAGCACCCGGTGGCAGGTCAAGCTCATCGTGCACCACCAGAATATGCTGCGGCTCAATCTTGTAAAACAGCGCCAGCGCCCCTACTGCACGTCCGCTGACATTCATGAAGGTCTGCGGTTTGAGCAGGAAGAGTTCGCGTCCATGCACCGGGTCGCGAGCAGCCAGGCCGTGAAATTTATTCTCCATCCGGAAGGCAAGCCGGTGCGCGCGCGCAAACTCATCAACCCACCAGAAACCGGCGTTGTGGCGCGTGGTTTCATACTCACGCCCGGGATTACCCAAGCCAACGATCAGTTTTATTTCGCCCATCGTTCATGTCATGAAAAACCCGCCATGCAATCCAGGAAAGCATGGCGGGTTTCGGGTTGTGACGCCTGTTTTACTACTTTGCCGCAGATTTTTCGGCGGCAGGTGCGGCTCCTGCTGTTGTAACTGCGGCGGTTGCGGCAGTTGTTGCTGCTGCCGCTTCCGCCTCCACCGCGCCACGCGGTATCTGCACGGTGGCTACCACGGCATCTCCGACATGCCCGTGACCCGCCACGGAAATACCCTTGGGCAGCTTGAGATCGGATACGTGGATGGAATGGCCCATCGCCAGACCGGCCAAATCCACTTCGACAAATTCCGGCAGGTCAGCCGGCAGGCAGGCAATATTCAGGTCATTCATCACATGGCTGATGATACCGCCATTCAATTTCACGCCCGGTGCAATGTCGGCGTTGATGAAGTGCAACGGCACTTTCATGTGTATCTTCTTGTCCTTGGACACGCGCTGCAAGTCGATATGCTGGACTTGCTGGCGGAACGGGTGCATATGGAAATCACGCAGCAGTACCTGCTCCTTCTTTCCATCCAGGTCGAGCGTCAGGACGGTGGCATGAATAGCCTCCTTGCGCAGGGCGTGGAACAGGTTGTTGTGGTCAACGTCGATCAGCGTCGGCTCGCCCTCACCGTAAACGATGCCTGGCACGCGGCCAGTCTTGCGCAGACGGCGGCTCGCACCCGTTCCTTGCGCCTTGCGGGATGTTGCAACTATTTCGATTTTCATTTCACTTCTCCACTTCAATTGGAACCGCCCGCGACCAGGCGCTTCCGGGTTACGCAACAGCCATCATGGCTGCCGCAAAAACTAGTCGACGAATAACGAACTGACCGACTCTTCCATACTGATGCGGCGCAGGGTCTCGGCCAACAGCTCGGCCACGCTCAACTGGCGGATACGCTTGCAGTTGCGCGCGTCTTCGCGCAACGGGATGGTATCGGTCACCACCAGTTCGTCCAGCGCGGAATTCTCGATGCGCCCGACTGCCGGTCCCGACAGCACCGGGTGCGTACAGTATGCAATCACCCGCTCCGCTCCCTTGTCTTTCAGCGCATTGGCGGCCTCGCACAAGGTGTTGGCGGTATCCACCATGTCGTCCATGATCAGACAGGTACGCCCCGACACTTCGCCGATGATATTCATCACCTTGGCCACATTGGGCTTGGGGCGGCGCTTGTCGATAATTGCCAGGTCTGCGTCCATCTGCTTGGCCAGCGCACGTGCGCGCACCACCCCACCCACGTCCGGTGACACTACGACCAGATTCGGGTAATTGCTCTTCCACACATCCGACAGCAAGATCGGGCTGGCATAGATGTTGTCCACCGGGATGTCGAAAAACCCCTGGATCTGATCCGAGTGCAAATCCATGGTCAGCACACGGTCCACGCCCACACCGGTTAACATGTTTGCCACCACCTTGGCGGTGATTGCCACGCGCGCGGAACGCGGGCGGCGATCCTGCCTGGCATATCCCATATACGGCAGCGCGGCAGTAATGCGCTTGGCCGAGGCGCGTTTCAACGCATCCACCATTACCAGCACTTCCATCAGGCTGTCGTTGGTCGGTGCGCAGGTGGATTGCAGCACGAACACATCCTTGCCGCGCACATGCTCGAGAATCTCGACCATCACCTCGCCGTCGGAGAAGCGGCCAACGGTGGCACGCCCAAGGCGCACACCAAGGTGCCGCGCCACATCCTCCGCAAGCTTGGGATTGGCACTCCCGGTAAATACCATCAAGCTATCGTAGGGCACATGCACCTCTGCAAGCAAAATAAAATGGGCGCAAGCGCCCCACGCAATAAATCAACCGCTAAAACTGGCTGGGGAGGTAGGGATCGAACCTACGAATGCCGGAATCAAAATCCGGTGCCTTACCACTTGGCGACTCCCCAATAAACTCTAATAACTCATGAAGTGGCAAAATCCCGTAGCGGATGGCGCGGCAAGCCGCGTGCCACGATGCCGCGCATACCGGGCGGCAATTGCTCCAGCACGGCCTGCGCCTGCCCTGCATCGGGGAATCCGGCAAACACGCAAGCGCCGGAACCAGTCATCCGCGCCTGCGCAAACTGGCCCAACCAGGCAAGGTGCCGTGCCACTTCAGGATACAAACTGCACACTACCGGCTGCAAATCGTTGCGCAACGCCCGTAGCGAAAGGTCGCGAATTCTGAGGGAAATCGTGTCCCGTGTCAATTCCGGGTGCGTAAAAATCTGTGCCGTTGGAACATGTACGGGCGGGAACAGCACCACGTACCATGCGTCCGGCACGGGATAAGCCTGCAATTGTTCGCCCACGCCTTCGGCAAAGGCATTCTCGCCGAACACGAATACCGGCACATCCGCACCCAGGGACAACCCTATCTGCATCAACCGTTCACGCGGCAAGCCCAAGTGCCACAGGCGGTTAAGCGCCAGCAACGTGGTAGCCGCATCGGAACTGCCGCCGCCCAGGCCGCCGCCCATCGGGATGCGCTTCTCCAGCGCAATGTTCACCCCCAGCGTGCAGCCGCATTCCTGTTGCAGCAGGCGTGCGGCGCGCACGCACAAATCCTGCTCCTGCGGCACGCCTTCTATGTCATTGACACGGCGCACCACGCCGTCTTCGCGCAACGTGAAATGCAGCGTGTCACTGAGATCGATGAAGCGGAACAGGGTTTGCAGCAGGTGGTAGCCGTCATCGCGCCGCCCCACCACATGCAGGAACAGGTTCAGCTTGGCTGGGGCGGGACAGGTCAGGGTTGTTGGGTCCATTTTCATTATGTTCGCAAATTTTGCCGGGCATAGCCCGGCATGCAATACCGCGGGACCACTCCCGCTTGAATTCAGTTTAGCAACTTTCTCGTTCCAAATCTCCTTTCCGGTAATCACGGTTTAGACAGGCTTCCTGCAGAAGGAGCTTGCACCATTTCGGGGCCAAACGGTGTATAACCGTACTACTTGAAATCCCCCCCTGTTCCCCCATCTAGCAATCAGTTCAACCTTTCCCTGAAGGAGCCATCATGCGTTTCGACAAATTTACCACCAAGTTGCAGCAGGCGCTGTCCGATGCACAGAGCCTGGCCGTGGGGCAGGACAACCAGTTCATCGAGCCGCAGCACTTGCTGCTGGCTTTGCTCAACGATGCCGACAGCGGCGCGAGTTCGTTGCTGGCGCGCGCGGGCGGCAACGTGGCGGCATTGAAGGCGGCGCTGACCGACGCCTTGTCTCGCCTGCCCAAGGTGGAAGGGCATGGCGGCGAGGTGCAGGTGGGACGCGACCTGTCCAATGTGTTTAACCTGACCGACAAGGAAGCGCAGAAACGCGGCGACCAGTTCATCGCCTCGGAAATGTTCCTGCTGGCGCTGACCGGCGACAAGGGCGAGGCCGGGCGTTTGCTGAAAACCCACGGTGTTTCTCGTGCGCCGCTGGAGCAGGCGATCAATGCGGTGCGCGGCGGGCAAAGCGTGGGCACTCAGGAAGCGGAAGGTCAGCGCGAGTCGCTGAAGAAATATTGCCTCGACCTGACCGAGCGCGCAAGACTAGGCAAGCTCGATCCGGTGATCGGGCGCGACGATGAAATCCGCCGCGCCATCCAGGTGTTGCAGCGCCGCACCAAGAATAATCCGGTGCTGATCGGCGAGCCGGGCGTGGGCAAGACCGCCATTGTGGAAGGGCTGGCACAGCGCATCGTCAACGAGGAAGTGCCGGAAACCCTGAAGGGCAAGAAGGTATTGAGTCTCGACATGGCGGCGCTGCTGGCCGGCGCCAAGTATCGCGGCGAATTCGAGGAGCGCCTGAAATCCGTGCTCAAGGAGTTGGCGCAGGATGAGGGCAAGAACATCGTGTTCATCGACGAGCTGCACACCATGGTCGGCGCGGGCAAGGCCGAGGGCGCGATGGATGCGGGCAATATGCTGAAACCTGCTTTGGCGCGCGGCGAGTTGCATTGCATCGGTGCCACCACGCTGGATGAATACCGCAAGTATGTGGAAAAAGATGCCGCGCTGGAGCGCCGCTTCCAGAAGGTGCTGGTGGACGAGCCATCGGTGGAATCCACCATCGCCATCCTGCGCGGCTTGCAGGAAAAATATGAGCTGCATCACGGCGTGGAAATCACCGACCCGGCCATCGTGGCTGCGGCGGAATTGTCGCATCGCTACATCACCGACCGCTTCCTGCCGGACAAGGCGATCGACCTGATCGACGAAGCGGCGGCGCGCGTGAAGATGGAGATCGATTCCAAGCCGGAGGTGATGGACAAACTCGACCGCCGCCTGATCCAGTTGAAGATCGAGCGCGAAGCGGTGAAGAAGGAAAAGGACGAGGCTTCGCGGAAGCGCCTCGCGCTGATCGAGGACGAAATCAAGAAGCTGGAACGCGAATATGCCGACCTGGAAGAAATCTGGAAGGCGGAGAAAGGCGCGGCGCAAGGTACGGCACACGTCAAGGAGGAGATCGAGCGCGTGCGCGGCGAGATTGCACGCCTGCAACGCGAGGGCAAGCTGGACAAGGTGGCGGAGCTGCAATACGGCAAGCTGCCGCAGCTCGAAGCGAAGCTGAAAGAAGCCACGCAGGCCGAGGCGGCGGATAAGCCGCAGAACCGTTTGCTGCGCACGCACGTGGGCGCGGAAGAAATCGCCGAAGTGGTGAGCCGCGCCACCGGCATCCCGGTTTCCAAGATGATGCAGGGTGAGCGCGACAAGCTGCTCAAGATGGAAGACAAGATACACGAGCGCGTGGTGGGACAGGACGAGGCGGTGCGCCTGGTGTCCGACGCGATCCGCCGCTCGCGCTCCGGGCTGTCCGATCCCAACCGTCCCTATGGCTCGTTCCTGTTTCTCGGCCCCACCGGCGTGGGCAAGACCGAGCTGTGCAAGGCGCTGGCCGGGTTCCTGTTCGATTCCGAAGATCATCTCATCCGTATCGACATGAGCGAGTATATGGAGAAACACTCCGTCTCGCGCCTGATCGGCGCACCTCCCGGCTATGTCGGATACGAAGAAGGCGGCGGGCTTACCGAGGCTGTGCGCAGGAAGCCGTATAGCGTGATCCTGCTGGACGAAGTGGAGAAGGCGCACCCGGATGTGTTCAACGTGTTGCTGCAAGTGCTGGATGATGGCCGCATGACCGATGGGCAGGGGCGCACCGTGGACTTCAAGAATACGGTGGTGGTGATGACATCCAACCTCGGCAGCCAGATGATCCAGAACATGTCCGGCGACGATTATCAGGTCATCAAGCTGGCAGTGATGGGCGAGGTAAAAACCCATTTCCGCCCCGAGTTCGTCAACCGTATAGACGAGGTGGTGGTATTCCACGCGCTGGACGAGAAACACATCAAGTCCATCGCGCGCATCCAGTTGGGCTATCTGGAAAAACGTTTGGCCGCGATGGAGATGAAGCTGGGCGTGACCGATGCCGCGCTGGCGGAAATTGCCAATGCCGGGTTCGATCCGGTATACGGCGCGCGCCCGCTGAAACGCGCCATCCAGGCACAACTGGAAAACCCGCTCGCCAAGCAATTGCTGGAGGGACGCTTCGCCGCCAAGGACACCATCAGGGTGGATTGCAAGGGCGGGGTGATGCGCTTCGAGAA
>JAQTOM010000015.1 GCA_028713345.1 Gallionellaceae bacterium
ACGCGATTCAGCAAGCAGGCGGCCACCACTTCATTACTGCCCTGGCGGTATGGGATGGCGGCACCAAGAACCGCGCCGCACGCAAGCACTATTCGAACGGCGGCTGGATTCAGATGTTCATAGAGTAGAAACATAGCAGGAAGCGCAGGAGGGGCGGCAAGAAATTGCCGCCCCTCCTGTTTTAATTTTTGGAGAGGGATAAGTTAATGACGCAAATGGAAAAGGAAATGGCGCTTGCGCGAGCCGATGTTTACAGGCTATTGTCAATGGCGTTTGTCTATCCTGGCAAAGAGGAGATGGAATCGTTGCAAGAACTCGCAGCCGATATCGAGGGTTCAATAAGCCTGCTCCCTTACGACATCAAGGAAGAATACTTGGCATTCTGCGACAGTATTGCAAAGGCTGATATAGAAACATTGAAACCGGAATATACCGAATTGTTCCTGACGCGCATGTTTTGTCCCCCGACAGAAACTGTTTATGGTAAGAACAGTTTCAATACGCCAAATATTCTTGGCGATATCGGCGGTTTTTATAAGGCATTCGGCTTCACACTATCCGACAAGGCTGCATGCGCGCACGATAACGTAGCTGTCGAGCTGGAGTTTATGAGCTTTCTTGAAATAAAGATCGCCTATGCTATGGAGCAGGGAATGGAGGAGAATCTTGACACCTGCCAGACTGCAAAAAGGAAGTTTCTTGCGGAGCATATCGGAAGGTGGACAGGGCTGTTCGGGGAAAACCTCAAGGTTAGATCTGGTGAAGACTACTACAAGATACTTGGCCAGTTGATATCCAAATTTATCGGCGCAGAACTTGAATTTAATGGAATCAAGGTTGACATCGAGGGAATTGAGGAGTTGGTTGTGGAAAGTGGGCCTATCGAGTGTCCCCAGGCGTCTGGTGAAGCACCAGAAGAGGCTAACGTGCCTCTTCACTAAGTCAAAACATGGTGTTCCTTACATCGGCGTAGCCATTATTTATGTGCTGCGCCGTATTTTTTGGAGAGTATCATTTTAAATTGCGTTCATTTATTTTATATTGAGCATAGATACGCTCATGGATAATGATGAGGTGATGGGGAGGCGTGAATTTTTCAGGAAAAGCTTTTCTTTTTTTGCGGAAAAACCGACCGGAAAGGTTGAAGGTGACAATAGTGCAATCAGCCATAACCTGATCAGGCCACCGGGCGCAGTTGCTGAAGCTGAATTTCTATTGTTGTGTACGAAGTGCGATGATTGCATGAACGCCTGTCCTCACGGGAGTATCAAGAAGGCGGGCAGTAAGTTCGGCGTTGCGGGCAACACACCTGTTATAATCCCATCCGAGAAACCCTGTTATCTTTGCGACGACTTCCCATGCATTAAAGCCTGCGCAACCAAGGCGCTAATTCCCGTTGCGGACAAGCGTGAGGTCAGGATGGGGAAGGCGTATATTGATACAACCCTGTGCTACAAGGGTGGGGAAGACAGCGGCACGATGTATCCCATGTGTGTTTTGAAATGTCCGTTGTCTGGAGAGGCGATTAGTACGGAGGATTCAAGACCAGTAGTCGACTTGGAAAAATGTGTCGGTTGCGGTGTCTGTGAAAGTGCTTGCCTGGCGGTCAACAACCAGGTTGCGATTAGGGTGCGGAGATAATCCCACAGCGAGAATAATTAACATGAAGAGAATGAGCAAATGGCGACGAATATAATCAAGATGAAAGAAAAAACCAGGGAATGCGGCAGAATGCATAGCTGCCAGATGTGCGAGGTGAGCGAGACCTGCAAGCTGGATCATGACGCGCATTCCAAATGGCTGGTAAACAAACGCATGTCTGACATCAAGTACAAGATCATTGTCGGCAGCAACAAGGGCGGCGTCGGTAAAAGCACGGTTACGGTAAATCTTGCCTTCGCACTGGAAAGGATGGGTTTCAAGGTTGGCTTGGCAGACGCCGACCTGCATGGGCCGAATATCCCAAAGATGCTGGGTATCGAATCGGTAAGGTTGCGTGGGGTCGAGGACGGCATAGCTCCGCACACTATGCCTACCGGGATGAAGGTGGCGTCTCTGGGTTTGATGATTGAAGACCCGAACGAGCCGATTGTCTGGAGGGATGCGGTGAAATACGAATTCCTCATAGAGCTGCTCGGAAACATGAGCTGGGGCAAGCTCGACTTCCTGGTGATAGATCTTCCGCCAGGCACGGGAAACGAACAGATCACAATCATGGATTTCATTCCCAACATGGATGGAGCCGTTGTTGTCAGTACGCCGCAGGACGTGGCGCTTCTCGATGCCAGGAAAATGGTTTCTTTTGTGCGCGAAAGGAATATTCCAATTCTCGGAGTAGTGGAAAACATGAGTGGGCTGATCTGCCCGCACTGCAGCGGTGAGATTAATGTATTCAGGAAGGGTGGGGGATCGGATATTGCGGGCGAATTGGGTGTTCCGTTCATCGGCAATATTCCTCTCGATGGCGAGATAACGATGTGTTCGGATAAGGGAACGCCAATTGTGCAGTCGCAGCCTGATTCCATACCGGCGAAGGCATTTATGGGCGTTGCGGAAAAATGCGCAGGGTCTCTGGGAATCCAGCGCGCATAATTTCGCTGCCCAGTCCCCTGATGGCTTTACACGTGCTGATAAGCTGTTGCGATGAAATTCAAATATCTCACCACAAGCACACGCCCCTTGGGGCAGGCTATTTTTTGAATAACTCTCTAATTAGGTTGGAGTGGAAATATGCAGCAATTAAGTGATTTTGAAGAAGGGTTGAATTTTTTTTACGATAAAGACTACGTTAATGCGGCAATATCTTTCAAGAAGGCGGCAGAGCAGGGGAACGCAGATGCCCAATTCAGCTTGGGAGATATGTACGCACAGGGTCTTGGTGTTCCAAAGGACGAACAGCAATCCGTGTCATGGTTCCGTAAAGCTGCAGAACAGGGATTTGCGCCGGCACAAGTTAATATGGGGGTGATGTACGCACAAGGTCAAGGTGTTAAACAAGATCTGGTTGAGGCGCATAAATGGTTCAACATTGCCGGTGGTGCGGTTGATGAAGAGGGAATGGATTTACGCGAGGCGGTAGAAGATCAAATGACACACGATGAAATTTCCAAAGCAATGCGTCTGGCAAAGGATTGGGTAACGGCTTATCACAGGCGTCATTAAGAGAAGGCTGTGCGTGTGTTTATTTGCTAGCATTGAATTGGTAGCAAGTAAGGCGGTACGCCTTCGTTTACAAAACAAAAAAAGCAGCCGAAGCTGCTTTTTTTGTTTTGTAAACAACATGATTTATTAATGCGGAATTTGCTTGCGTAGTTTCTGGATGGCATGCAACTGTGCCACCGCTTCGGCCAGCTCGGACTGGGCATGAGCGTAGTCCATATCGGAAGTGCGGTTCTTCATCGCTTCTTCCGCTGCACGCTTGGCTTCGAGTGAGCGCGCCTCATCCAGATCGGCACCGCGGATAGCGGTATCGGCCAGGATGGTAATCATGCCGGGCTGTACCTCGAGCATGCCGCCAGAAACGTAAATCAATACTTCCTCATTCTGATTCGGCAACTTGATCCGGACCGAACCCGGCTTGATGCGGGTAATCAACGGGGCATGGCGGGGATAAATACCCAACTCGCCCATTTCACCAGGAACGACGACGACTTCAGCCAGCCCTGAAAACAGTGCAGTTTCTGCGCTTACTACGTCGACGTGAACAGTCATTGCCATATTTTTCCTTTAGGGCATCTCACAGTGTCTTGGCTTTTTCAACGGCCTCATCAATGCCGCCGACCATATAAAATGCCTGCTCAGGCAGATGGTCATAGTCGCCATTGACGATACCTTTGAAGCCCTTGATGGTTTCCTTGAGTGTCACATACTTGCCGGGGCTTCCGGTAAATACTTCGGCAACGTGGAAGGGCTGCGACAGGAAGCGTTGGATTTTACGTGCGCGCGCCACGGCCAGCTTGTCCTCCGGCGCCAGTTCGTCCATACCCAGAATTGCGATAATGTCGCGCAGCTCTTTGTAACGCTGTAAGGTCTGTTGCACACCACGGGCAACGTTGTAATGCTCTTCGCCCACAACCAGCGGATCAAGCTGGCGCGAAGTTGAATCCAGCGGATCAACCGCAGGGTAAATGCCCAGCGAGGCGATGTCACGCGATAGCACTACGGTGGAATCAAGGTGCAAAAAGGTGGTAGCAGGAGACGGATCGGTCAAGTCGTCTGCTGGCACATACACGGCCTGGATCGAGGTAATTGAACCCGTCTTGGTCGAGGTAATGCGCTCTTGCAAGCGCCCCATTTCTTCCGCCAGTGTGGGCTGATAGCCCACAGCAGAAGGCATACGGCCCAACAGCGCGGACACTTCGGTACCTGCCAGGGTATAGCGGTAAATGTTGTCCACAAAGAACAGGATGTCTCTACCCTCATCGCGGAAGTATTCCGCCATGGTCAGGCCGGATAGCGCTACGCGCAGGCGGTTACCAGGCGGTTCATTCATCTGGCCAAACACCATTGCCACTTTGGATTCGGGCAGGTTGTC
The DNA here is from genome assembly GCA_028713345.1 of Gallionellaceae bacterium. Classification (GTDB taxonomy): domain Bacteria; phylum Pseudomonadota; class Gammaproteobacteria; order Burkholderiales; family Gallionellaceae; genus JAQTOM01. Next base: position 4,535 of record JAQTOM010000015.1, read on the forward strand.
CAGCTTGATTACACCCGCTTCCGACATTTCGTGGTAGAAGTCATTGCCCTCGCGGGTGCGCTCACCCACACCTGCGAATACCGACAGGCCCGCGTGTTGCTTGGCGATATTGTTGATGAGTTCCAGCATGTTCACGGTCTTGCCCACACCAGCGCCGCCGAACAGGCCAACCTTGCCACCCTTGGCAAACGGGCATACCAGGTCAATCACCTTGATGCCGGTTTCCAGCAGATCAACAGATGGGGACAGTTCATCAAATTTGGGTGCCTTCTGGTGAATGGAACGGCGTTCGCTGCACTTGACTTCGCCCACATCATCGATAGGCCGACCCAGCACATCCATGATGCGGCCCAGAGTGCCATGACCGACCGGAACGGAAATTGGATTACCACTGTTTATCACCGCCATGCCTCGGCGCAGGCCATCGGATGAACCCATCGCGATGGTGCGTACCACACCATCGCCGACTTGTTGCTGTACTTCTAAAGTCAGGCCCTTTTCAGCAACTGATGTGCCATCATCCTGCACTACCAGTGCATCGTAAACCTTGGGTATCTGGTCGCGCGGAAATTCAACGTCAACCACCGCACCGATACACTGAACAATTCTTCCTTGACTCATATTGAGGTTCCCCATCTAAATTAAATTCTGCTGCCGCCACTAAACTGCTGCCGCACCACCGACGATCTCGGAAATTTCCTTGGTGATTGCGGCTTGGCGCGCTTTGTTGTAAATCAGTTTGAGTTCGCCGATAACGCTCTTGGCGTTGTCCGAAGCAGCCTTCATGGCAACCATGCGTGCGCTTTGTTCGGATGCCTGATTTTCGGTCACGGCGTTATATACCAGCGACTCCATGTAACGCACCAATAGCTGGTCTACTACCACCTTGGCATCGGGTTCGTAGATATAGTCCCAAATTGGACCATTTGTTGCTTCCAGATTTTCGCCGGAAAGCGGCAACAATTGATCCATCCTGGGTTCCTGCTTCATGGTATTGATAAAGTGGTTGTAGCTGATGTAAATCGCGTCAATCTCACCCGCCACATAAGCGTCCAGCATTACCTTGACCGCACCGATCAGTTTTTCAATGTGCGGCGTATCGCCCAGTCCCGTAAGATGCGATTTAACACGTGCACCCACGCGGGACATGAAGCCGAAACCTTTGTTGCCGATCGGACACACGCTGATACCTTTGCCCTGGCCTTCCCATTCTTTCATCCGGCCTACCACCATGCGCAGGATGTTGGTGTTAAGTCCACCACACAAGCCCTTGTCGGAAGTAATGATGATTACGCCAATATTCTTGATGGCTTCCCGCTTGACCAGAAAAGGATGTTTATATTCCGGGTTGGCGCGTGACAGATGTGCTGCAACCTGGCGTATTTTTTCTGCGTAGGGACGGGCGGCACGCATACGCTCCTGCGCCTTGCGCATTTTGGATGCAGCTACCATTTCCATTGCACGCGTAATCTTGCGCGTATTTTCAACGCTCTTGATTTTGGTGCGTATTTCCTTGCTGCCAGCCATTATCTCAACTCCGGCTTATTAACCAACCACTGGGCAACCATCTTCAGGTTGCTTTGTGGTATGGCTAGTTGTTCATTAGTAAACGGCTGTGGACCTGAATGCCTCAATTGCTGCCGACAAGGCTTTTTCATTTTCACCCGACAAATCTTTGCTGGATTCGACGGCATCCATCAAGTCTTTGTGTTGTGATTTCATGAATGCCTGTAGTGCCGATTCAAATGCCAGCACCTTGGTTACTGCCACGTCATCAAAAGAACCCTTGTTGATCGCAAACAAGGTCACCGCCATTTCGGCCACGGACATCGGTGCGTATTGTGCCTGTTTCATCAATTCCATCACCAGACGGCCACGTTCCAGTTGCTTGCGGGTGGCTTCATCGAGATCGGAAGCAAACTGGGCGAATGCAGCCAGTTCACGATATTGAGCCAATGCCAGGCGCACACCGCCACCCAGCTTCTTGATTACCTTGGTTTGTGCTGCGCCACCCACGCGCGACACCGAGATACCGGCATTGATCGCGGGACGGATACCGGCATTGAACAAGTCTGTTTCAAGGAAAATCTGACCGTCGGTAATTGAAATCACGTTGGTAGGCACAAAAGCGGACACGTCGCCGGCAGCAGTCTCAATCACTGGCAGCGCCGTCAATGAGCCTGTCTTGCCTTTAACTTCACCCTTGGTGAATCTCTCGACATAATCTGCATTGACACGTGCGGCGCGCTCCAGCAGGCGGGAATGCAGATAAAACACGTCGCCCGGATAAGCTTCACGGCCCGGCGGACGGCGCAGCAGCAAGGAGATTTGACGGTATGCCCAAGCTTGCTTGGTCAAGTCGTCATAAATAATCAATGCATCCTGGCCTCGATCACGGTAGTACTCGCCCATGGTGCAACCGGCATAAGGTGCCAGAAACTGCATCGCCGCTGAATCGGAAGCGGTTGCCGCAACCACGATGGTGTATTTCATCGCGCCATGTTCTTCCAGTTTGCGTACCACGTTAGCAACCGTGGCAGCCTTTTGGCCAATCGCTACATAGATGCAGGTCATGTTCTGACCGCGCTGGTTGATGATGGCATCAATAGCCACGGCAGTTTTACCGGTCTGGCGATCGCCGATGATCAGCTCGCGCTGACCGCGGCCGATAGGCACCATGGAGTCGATGGACTTCAAACCCGTTTGCACTGGCTGCGATACCGATTGACGATCGATCACGCCGGGCGCAACTTTTTCAATCTTGTCAGTCATCTTGGCGTTGATCGGGCCCTTGCCGTCTATGGGCTGGCCCAGCGCGTTTACCACGCGACCAAGCAATTCCGGGCCGACAGGCACTTCCAGAATACGCCCAGTGCACTTGACTGTATCGCCTTCGGTAATATGCTCGTAATCACCCAGCACCACCGCGCCCACAGAGTCGCGCTCCAAGTTCAACGCCAAGCCGAAGGTGTTGCCGGGAAACTCCAGCATTTCGCCCTGCATTACGTCAGACAGACCGTGAACACGTACAATTCCGTCAGTCACGCTGACTACCGTACCTTCCGTGCGTGCCTGTGTCAGCGTTTCAAAATTCTCGATACGACTACGGATCAAACTACTGATTTCAGAAGGGTTAAGCTTCATTCTGCGTTTCCTTATTTCGATAAATCTGTCATTAGGCCAGTGCGACGGCCAGTTCGGAAAGATGGGCATGTGCGGAACCGTCTATCACCTTGTCTCCGGCACGAATAATTATCCCGCCCAGCAATTCACGGTCAATCTTGCAGCTAAGCCTGATCTCACGGCCCATGCGATTTTTCATTGCCGTTGAAATTTTTTGCTTTTGTGTTTCACTCAAATCGAAGGCGGAAGTCACCACGACATCTACGCTTTTTTCTGCTTCGGCGCGCATCACCTCGAACAGTGCAGCCATCTCCGGCAATAAGGTCAGGCGCTGGTTTTCCACCAATAGCCTGATGAGGTTTTGTCCGGTTACGCTTGCCTTGCCGCCACACAGCGCCAGCATCATGCCTTCAAGCTGGCTTCTGACCACGCGCGGGCTGGTAATGGCTGCGCGAACTTCTGTGTTAACCACGGCCTGCGCCAGGGATTGCAGCATGTCCGACCAGCCTTTAAGATCGCCAAGCTTGCATGCCTCATCAAAGGCTGCTTGGGCATAGGGGCGTGCGACAGAGATAGCTTCAGCCATAATGATTAAATTTCCGCGACCAGTTTTTCAAGCAGGTCATTGTGTGCCTTGGCATCAATCTCACGACCCAGTATCTTGCTTGCGCCAGACAATGCAATAGCAGAAACTTGCGTGCGCAATTGCTCCTTGGCGCGGAACACTTCCTGATCAATTTCAGCCCTGGCTGCCGCGACAATACGCTCGCCCTCCAGCTTGGCTTGTGCCTTGGCTTCTTCAATGATCTCGCTGGCACGCTTATCACCCAGCGCAATAACATCGGCAGCTTTTTCCTTGGCTTCGCGGATAACTTCGGCAGAGCGCTTGGCAGCCAGTTCCAGATCGTGCCTGCCGCGTTCGGCGGCAGCCAAGCCGTCGGCGATCTGCTTCTTGCGGGCATCCAGTGCCGCCATGATGGGCGGCCATACAAACTTCATGCAAAACCATACGAACATGGCAAACATGAGCGTCTGGCCGAGAAGGGTCGCATTAATGTTCATGCAAAGACCTTTACTTGTTTATTTGAAGAAAGCATTCGCCGGGTTTATTTAGCCACCGCGAACAGGACGTACATGGCGATACCAACTGCAATCATTGGGACCGCATCCACAAGACCCATGACGATGAAGAACTGGGTACGCAGCATTGGAATCAATTCAGGCTGGCGTGCAGCGCCTTCCAGAAACCGACCGCCAAGAATGCCAATGCCTACGGAAGCGCCAAGAGCACCAAGGCCCATCATCAGTGCGCCGGCGATGTAGAGCAGGGGGGTTGCGAGTTCCATCTTTAAGTCTCCTATTAAAAATAAAGCAAGGTTGAAATCGGGTTAATGGTGTTCTTGATGCGCCATGTCCAGATAAACAATGGTCAGAGTCATGAATATGAATGCCTGCAGCGTAACAATCAGGATATGGAAAATCGCCCATGGCAAGGAAAGCGTCCACTGCACATACCAAGGCAATAATGCGATCAAAATAAAAATCATTTCACCGGCGTACATATTGCCGAACAGCCGCAATGCCAATGAAATCGGTTTGGCAATCAGGTTAACCCCTTCGAGGAATATGTTTACCGGCAAACCGAATTTTCCGAACGGCTGTAGCGTCAGTTCACCGATGAAGCCTCCAAGCCCCTTGATTTTGACGCTGTAAAAAACTACCAGGAAAAATACTCCGATAGCCATGCCTATCGTGGCATTTGGATCTGTAGAAGGAACCACCTTGAAGTGGCCGACACCCATTTGTTCAGCAACGAACGGGATGTAGTCAACGGGTATGAGATCCATAAGGTTCATCAGGAAAATCCAGATGAAAACGGTCAGTGCCAGTGGGGCGACCAGTGCGCTACGGCCGCTGAACGAGCCGCGTACGCTGTTGTCGATAAATTCTATTACCCACTCGATAAAATTTTGTGACCCGCCGGGAACGCCTTGAGCGACACTCTTCGCGACCCGGTGGAAGAAAAACAGGAATACCAGGCCCAGAATCAGTGATACGCCCAGCGTGTCAATATTCAATGCACAAAACCCCATCGCCTTTGCTTCTTCAGCATTGTGTGCGCAATGGAAATGGCCTTCCTGAAAACCACAGGTCAAATTTTGCAGATGGTGCCTGATATAGTCAGACGATGTCAGCGCTTCACTTGTCATTTTGTGTTCTCAATCTTGTCCAAACCGGGATAACCAGCCAAGCCGATTGTCCTCCTACAAACCCCGCCAGCATCCAGAGTGGCGCGAGCTCCAACAATTTGAATCCGAATGCCAGCAGAAAAACTACCACCACAAATCGCTCGATTGCAGTTCGGTAAGCCTGCCGCAAACACCATCCCGCGCTTAAATTTTCGTGGCGCTCACCCCGTTTTAGTCCCCAAGAGAGCAATAAGGTACCCACCAAGGCAACGCAACTGCCATATGCAACCGATCTTGCCGCCAGAGGTGTAACGACGAAGAAATAGGTAAGGACGGTACCAATTATTGTTATTGCGCACTGCAATCCGGCCAAACGGATGTATTCAAAACGCATGATGCCTGCTCAACTTGACCTCGAATCGTAACAATTTATGAAAAAACTGTCAAACGTTTGTAGTTTGCCTGTTAGCGCCAAATAGAACTGTCCGCTTTGTAATCCGTAGCGACAAGAGCGAATTTGCCATTACGCCCCTTGGCGGCGGATTTGCCGATGGTCATATTTCTTCAAGGGTGATTCAGTACTGGTTTGTGTCCCTTGCTGTTTACTTTTCCGCGCTTCGCAAGCGCCTTATCCACCCGACGCACACCTTGTCACCTTTCCTGTGCTGCTATTGATACGGCCAGATTTATCCGTAAACCCGTTCGCATTGAGCTTGTCGAAATGCGCACGAGTTCATGTGCTTCGACAAGCTCAGCACGAACGGTCGTTTGGTTTAATTCGTGCCGAATCAATAATAGCCTGTTGCCATCAATAGCTGGTGGGTACTCTCGACGCAGAGATGGATGCCGTGCCGCTCGGCCAGCTTCTCGCTGGCCAGCGTCGGCCCGAAGTTGCGGTAGTGCTCACCGGATCAGCTCAAAGGATAGTCGCTTCGTTTCCCTTATTCAGCGCCGGTTCGAGGGTTGGCCGCACTTCTTGCTGATCAGTTCGGGCAAGCCTTTTGCCCAGTCGCGCCGGACAATGCGCTTGATTTGCCGCACACTGACTGCCAGCCTTTTACCGGCTTCCCTTTGATCAGTCTTGCCTGCCGTCAGCAGCTCCATTACCTGTGCCCGTTTCGCTTCTTTTTGACTCACCATGATGTCCATTTCAAAATGCCCGCCTCTAGTTTTTACAGACGCTGAGTCTAATCACTCAGGGGACATTTCTATTTGGGAGAAATGTGACATTGCTGCTTGGCGCTAACAATCTTCGGTATCGGAAGCGGCATAATGCTTGGTTCACGTTAGAGCATGAATTGTGCAACTCTCAATAATTAATCTCCACCCTCCTCAATTTCCACAACATCAGCAACAATCCCATCAACGCCGCCACCGCACTCATCGTATACATCACGTTCGCCCCCCACTGCTGCCACAGCGAGCCGCTTATCAGCCCACCCAGCATACCGCCCGCTCCGTAAGTAATACTGCCGAATAGTGCTTGCCCCTTGGATTGGTGCCGCCCCTGGAAGAAACGATGGATCAGCGCCACTGCCGCCGCATGGTAGGCGCCGAAAGTTGCAGCATGCAGTATCTGCGCAAACAACAGCAGCGGAAGCGAATCCACACACCAGCCGATCAGCAAAAAACGCAATACGGCTAGCGCCATGCTGGCCATCAAGATTTGCGGCAGGGTATAGCGCCGCATCAGCCAGGGCATCAGGAAAAATACGCCGATCTCGCAAATTACCCCCAGCGCCCACAACCATCCCACCGCGCTCTTGGCGTAGCCGTGCTCCACCAGATAAATGGAAAAGAAAGTGTAATAAGGGCCATGCGCCAGCGCCATCAGGAAGCATGTCCCGAACAGCGCCAGCACCTGAGGCTGTAGCGCCAAGTGCAGGATGGGTTGGCTATCGGTATGGTGCGCCAGCACCTCGGTAGGCGGTATGCGGCGCGCAAAGAACAGAATGCCGAGCTTGATCGCCACGCCCACCCACAATATCCAGAAGATTGTTATGGTATCGAATGCATAGCCCAACCCGAGCACGGTCACGATGAAACCGACCGAGCCCCAGGAACGGATGCGTCCATAGCGCGCACTGTTTTTTCCAAGATAAGTTAGAGTTGTTGCTTCCACCAGCGGCATGGAAGCGCTCCAGAAAAAACTCATCAGCGCCATCACCAACAACAGCCCGTAGAACTGCGTGGTGAAAAATACTCCCAGATAGCTCAGCGCCGCGCAAAATGCCGCCATCCCTATCACCTGCTGGCGTTTACCGGTGCTGTCTGCCAGCCAACCCCATAGTGTGGGCGCGAGCATGCGCATCACCGGCTGCACTGACATCAGGATGGAAATCTCCACCACATTGAACTGGATGGATTTCAGGTACAGGCTCCAGTAGGGCGCGAACATGCCCACGAAGGCGAAGTAAAAGAAATAGAATCCTGCAATGCGCCAGTGGTAGTTTTTATGGATGGAAGGCATTTAAAACGTAAGCTGAATACACCGCACACCACCTGGTGTGCGCGGCACTGTTCTATTCTACACCGACGGCATGCCACTATTGATCCTGCCTGAGTTAAGAAATATCTTTGCTTAATTGGACAGAATTATTAAGTGAAGCTTTACTGTTTGTTGCCTGCGCTGCTTTTGGCAGTGCAGGCAAGTTCTCGAAGTAGAATCCATCCGGCGTTTTGTCGCCAAGTGCGTGCTGGTTGTGCTTGGTGGAGTATTTCCTCGACACGCTTCTTGCATCACTGGCGCTGCCAACTGACGCTGCCATAAGCATGCTGGCAGACATTTTGGTATTTGATGCTCAACCAAAATCGCTCCATGAATACGTGGTCACGCCAGCAGTCCTTGTTTGTTGTCCGTGCTTTTGCAGGCATCACTTTTTCAGGAATCTGACTGCACGCTTGCGCTTTTCGGCTAACTCCTGCATCGGAAGTGTTCTGGTATCTTGTCATTCCATGAGCAATCGCGCAACGCATTCTCAATTAAGTTCAATATTTAATTGCTTGGTAACTAACTGTTACTCTAGCGAATTTCCGCTTTCCAACTTGCGCCACAACTACTTTGCCTGCCTCAATCACAATGGCTTTGTCGTTGACACGCTCACCGTCGAGCTTGACTGCGCCTTGAGCGATCATGCGGATGGCATCGGAGGTACTCTCGACCAGACCGGCCTGCTTGAGCAGTTGCGGCACGGCTATCACGCCACCCGCTGCGGCTACGCTGATTTCCGGCATGTCCTCCGGCAATGCACCTTGACGGAAACGTGCCTCGAATTCTGCCAAGGCAGCCTCTGCGGCCTGGCGGGAATGGAAGCGCGCCACGATTTCCTGCGCTAGCAGCACCTTGATGTCGCGCGGGTTGCGCCCTTGTTCCACTTCGGTGCGCCAGCTGCTGATTTCGCTCATGCTGCGAAATGACAGCAGTTCCAGGTAACGCCACATCAGGTCGTCGGAAACCGACATCAGCTTGCCGAATATTTCCTGCGGCGACTCGGTGATACCGACATAGTTGCCAAGCGACTTGGACATCTTGTTTACGCCGTCCAGCCCAATCAGCAATGGCATGGTGAGTACGCACTGTGCGGGCTGACCGTAATGCTTCTGCAACTCGCGCCCCATCAGCAGGTTGAATTTCTGGTCGGTGCCGCCCAACTCCATGTCGGCCTTGAGTTCCACGGAGTCGTGGCCTTGCACCAAGGGGTACATGAATTCATGGATGGCGATGGGCTGGTTATTTTTGTAGCGCTTGCCGAAGTCGTCGCGCTCCAGCATGCGTGCCACGGTGTGCGTAGCCGCGAGCCTGATCAGGTCAACCGCACTGAATTTGTCCATCCATGTGGAATTGAATACGATCTCGGTCTTGTTCGGATCGAGCACCTTGAATACCTGTTCGCGGTAGCTTTGCGCATTTTGCAGCACCTGCTCGCGCGACAGCGGCGGACGGGTGGTGTTCTTGCCGGTGGGGTCGCCGATCATGCCGGTAAAATCGCCGATCAGGAACAGCGCATGGTGCCCCAGTTCTTGCAACTGGCGCATCTTGTTGAGCAACACGGTATGGCCGAGGTGCAGATCCGGGGCGGTGGGATCAAAACCGGCTTTGATTCTAAGCGGGCGGCCCAAGGCCAGTTTTTGCTTCAACTCGGCTTCCAGCAACAGTTCGTCGCAGCCGCGCTTGATTAAATCCAGTGCTTCTTGTTGCTTCATGTTCGTCATGTTTATTTTGTTTATTATAAAAGTAAATCCCTGAGTAAACCTGATGTTCCGGTGTGGCAGGCGTATTCAGATGTTTCAATAAGACACATATAACCGCTTATCCCTGTATTTCAACCGCTTGTCAGAATCATTACACCATTCATTCCGGCATCCGGCAGCCTCCCAAGCGGATTTTGAGTGGCACCTACTTTCTGGTAAAGTGGCGGCCAATCTGAAGCAGCAAGCGCTCATAACTCAAAATAAAACGATCAGCAGAGACTCAAATGTTAACTCAAAACACACTGACACAAGAACGCAAATTGAAGCTGCGCTGGTTCGTTGCCATGTCCAGCCTGCCCCTGCTCGGCATAGTCACCGCATTCGGCATTGTGCCGCAGAGTGAAATCAACACCGCCTCCCTGAAAACGGTGGTGGAAGAAATTACCCTGCCGCATGTTGCCCAAGCAGCCGGCAGTACCGCCACATTCTGGCGCAATGAGCTTGTGCAACGCGGCGACACCGTGGCCGAACTTTTGCACCGCATGAATGTGGATGATGCCGCCGCCAGCGACTATCTGCGTAGCGACCCGGCGGCAGAATCTTTCCGCCAACTCGCCGTGGGCCGTGCCGTGCAAGCCGAAACCAGCGCAGACGGCAACCTGCTGGCACTGCGTTACTTAGGCAACAGCGGTAGCCAAGTCATCATCGAAAAAAATGCCGGCAGTTTCAAAACCAGAGCATTGCCCGCACAGCTTGAACAACGCGTGTTCATGCGTACCGGCGAAATTAAGAGCACACTGTTTGCGGCAACCGATGCAGCCGGCCTGCCGGAGCCGGCTGCCAACCAATTAGCCGATATTTTCAGCGGCGACATCGATTTCCATCGCGACCTGCGCAAAGGCGACAAATTTACCGTGGTCTACGAAATGACTTACAGCAACGGCGAACCGGTGCGTACCGGACGCATCCAGGCTGCCGAGTTCATCAACCAGGGGAAATCCTACCGTGCGATGTATTTCCAGGCCGATAGCGACCATGGCGGCTATTACACCCCGGACGGCAAGAGCGTGCGCAAGGCCTTTCTGCGCTCACCACTTGAGTTCTCACGTATCAGTTCCGGTTTCAGCATGTCGCGCCTGCACCCGGTGCTGAATACATGGCGCGCACACAGGGGCGTCGATTATGCCGCGCCCATAGGCACAAAAGTTAAGTCAACTGCCGATGGCATGGTGTCTTTCGTTGGCAAACAGGGCGGCTATGGCAACGTGGTCATGGTGGACCATCAGGGCCGCTATAATACCGTGTACGGCCATCTGTCCCGCTTCGCCAGCGGCATCCATCGTGGCCAGCATGTTGGGCAAGGTGATATCATCGGCTACGTCGGCATGACCGGCTTGGCCAGTGGGCCGCATCTGCACTACGAGTTCAAGATCAACGGGCAGCAACGTGATCCGTTGCGGGTTGCACTGCCGGATGCAGCCCCGATCAGTGCACTGCAAAAAGCCGCCTTTCAGGAAACCACCCGCAGCCTGACCGAGCAACTGGCCTTGTTGCGTAACACCAGCCTGGCGAAACTCGACTAAATGCAGGTGTGAACAGCCCGGAACTCTATGTAGGCATCATGTCCGGCACCAGTCTGGACGGTGTTGATGCCGCGCTGGTGCAGCTTGCCAACGGGCAAGTCAGGCTGGTAGGCACACACTACCTGCCCTACGAACAATCCCTCAAGCATACCCTGCTCGATCTGCACCACTCCACAAGCGATGAGTTGCACCGGGCGCAATTAACCGGCAATGAATTGGCACACCTCTACGCGGCAGCTACGGCAGAGTTGCTGCAAAAAACCAATACCCTTCCGCAGCAAGTGCGTGCCATCGGTTGTCATGGCCAGACCATCCGCCATTGCCCCGACCAGGGTTATACCCTGCAGCTGGGCAATGCCGCGCTGCTGGCAGAATTGAGCGGCATCACCGTGGTGAGCGACTTCCGCAGCCGCGATATCGCTGCTGGAGGGCAAGGCGCGCCGCTGGTTCCCGCATTTCACGACAAGATGTTGCGCCATCCGGATATTCACCGCGTCATCATCAACATCGGCGGCATCAGCAACCTGACCGATTTGCCGCCAAACCGCCCCACTACCGGCTTCGATTGCGGCCCAGGCAATCTGTTGATGGACGCATGGGTTGCGCAGCATCATGGGGAATCCTATGACAAGGATGGTGCCTGGGCAGCCAGCGGCAAACTCATCCCGGCGTTATTGCAGGCGCTTCTGGACGAGCCATACCTGCCTTCCTTACCACCGAAAAGCTGTGGTCGCGATTTATTCAATATGGATTGGTTGAACAGGAAATTACACGGGAACGAAGCTGCCGCCGATGTGCAGGCCACCTTGCTTGAGTTTACAACTTGCGCGATTGCAGATGCAATCCGGCGTTTCTGTGTTGGTGCTCAAGAAATTTATTTATGCGGCGGCGGGGCACACAATGATGCACTGGTTCAGCACCTGCGCGCATCCTTGCCGGATAGCCGCATTCAGGCCACCAATACACTGGGGTTAAGCGCAGACTGGCTGGAGGCCATCGCTTTTGCCTGGCTTGCGCAGCAGGCCATACAGGGCCAATGCGCCAACTTGCCTGCCGTGACTGGAGCACGTCACCCCTGCATTCTGGGTGCTATTTGGCAGGCATAAAAACGGGGCGGAAGCCCCGTTATTTGCCCTGCCACACCAGTTTTCGCTAAACCGAGAAGGATGACCCGCAACCGCAGGTTGTTTCCGCGCTCGGATTCTTTATCACAAACTGGGATCCTTCCAGACCTTCCTGATAATCGATCTCCGAACCGCCCAAGTATTGCAGGCTCATTGGGTCAATCAGCATTTGCACGCCATTCCTGTCCACTACGGTATCGTCTTCGTTGGTTACTTCGTCGAAAGTAAATCCATACTGAAATCCGGAACAGCCGCCACCGCTGACAAAAACGCGCAACTTCAAATCAGGGTTACCCTCTTCCTCCATCAACAGCTTGACCTTGTTTGCCGCGTTGTCGGTAAACGTCAGCGGTGCTGGCATCTCTGCTGTTGTAGCTTCACTTACTGCGCTCATAAATCCACCTCCATAAATTAATTAACTGCTATTCCATGCTGCTCAATTTAAACGCCACAACCTTATCCGACACGGCGCTTGCCAAATGAATGAGTTTACCTTCGACAATTGCGCCCAACTGGATTTCCAGTGTCTTGTAATAAATATCGCCTGTGACCTTGGCTTTGCCTTGTAGTTCCAAATATTCGGTTGCCCGCACCGGGCCTTCCACTATTCCATTCACTACCAGATGGGTCACGTTGATTTCGCCTTTGACACGCCCTTGCTCGCTCAATACCAGCGTACTGGGCTTGTCCGGTGTTGCAATAACGTTGCCATTAACCTCACCATCCACACGCAAACCACCGCTAAAGCTGAGGCCGCCATCTACTTTGGTTTCTGCACCGATCAACGAATCAATGCGGTTTTGTGGTTTGTTATGTCGCTTGCTAAACATATTGCCTCCGTTATCTTAGGACAGGCTGGCGTTCTGTTTGATTTTAGGCTCACTCGTGCCACGCTCAAAAACCCGCACCTGCACACTCTCGACCACCGTGCCGGGCGGCAATTTAAAGCCACGCTCGATACGCTGATAATACTTGAATTTAAGCTGGTATGCTGCATCCTCAGCCGGATTTTTTGATGTTACGCCTTCCGGCGGGAAGGATAATACTGTTTTCTCGCTGCCATGTTGTGCGTTAACCAGTAATTGCAGATTACCTTGAAACTCCTTTGCGCGTAACTGCCCACTACGCACCAACAACAGGCGATAGCGGTATTCACCGGGCAAGGTGTCGCGTTCAATCTTAAGGTGGTGCATGGATAATTCACCCTCACGTGCGCCAGACAAAGGTAAATTCTGGAAGAATGCCAGATCTTCCTTGAGGTGAGTGGCTTCATCGTTCAAAATCTTCACTTGCTTCGCAGTTTCCAGATTGGCTGCATGTTCAATCTGCGCCTGCCGTTCAAAGGATGCGGCCTTGCTAGCCAGCTTGGTGTTTTCGCTTTTCAAGGCATCGACCTGATCGCGCAGCTGTGTCAATTCCTGCTCTGCCTGTCCGCGATGAAAGCCGGCAAGCGCCAAACCGGTATCGTAAGCCCACCACACCACCCCGCCCGCCACCAGCACAAAAGGCAGGGCGATTGCCCAACGCACATACCACGGCATATGGGGTCGTACCGCCAGACGCGGCGCGGAAATGCTGAATTTTCGCTTGATCCGGCGTAGCACGTTATCGTGAAACTTGCGAAGCGATAACCAACGACTTACCCGGCGTTTTTTGACAGGTTAGTCGGATGGCTAGTAGTTCCATCAGACCTTGTCCACCTTGCCCTCTGGGAGAGGGCTGGGGAGAGGGGTGCGGGCATGGCACGCTTAATCTCACTATTTTACGGTAACAATATGCCATGACCGTTAGGGTAGCAATGGAACGTTGGTTAGCGCCATGGTTTCAGGCAGACCGAACATGATATTCATGTTTTGCACGGCCTGGCCAGCCGCACCCTTGACCAGGTTGTCGATTACCGAAAGCACCACCACGGTATTGCCCTGCTGCGGTTGATGCACTGCGATACGGCAATGATTTGCGCCGCGCACCGAACGTGTTTCCGGATGGCTGCCGGCGGGCATCACATCCACAAACGCCTCGCCGCTATAACGCTGTTCGAACAATGCCTGCAAATCGGCATCATGTTTCAAGCGACCATACAGCGTGGCATGGATGCCGCGTATCATCGGTGTCAGGTGCGGCACGAAAGTCAGGCCGACTTCGTGTTGTGCCACTCGAGCCAATCCCTGCCTGATTTCCGGCAAATGGCGGTGTCCCGCTACGCCATAGGCCTTGAAATTATCCGATGCCTCGGAAAACAGGATGCCCACCTCTGCCTTGCGCCCGGCACCGGACACACCTGATTTCGTGTCCGCAATCAGGCTGGACACATCCACCAGACCGGCCTCCAGCAGCGGAATGAAGCCGAGTTGCACCGCCGTAGGATAGCAGCCGGGGTTGGCCACCAGCCGCGCCTGCCTGATCTGCTCGCGGTTGACTTCCGGCAAGCCATACACCGCTTCGGCAACCAGGTCGGGACAGGCATGGCTCATGCCATACCATTTTTCCCACACTGCCACATCCCGGATGCGAAAATCCGCCGCCAAGTCAATTACCCGCACGCCTGCATCGAGCAAGGCGCGTACCTGCTGCATGGCGATGCCATTGGGGGTGGCAAAAAACACCAGATCGCACTGATCCAAATGCGCCTCTTCCGGGTGGCAAAAGCACAGGTTCACATGGCCGCGCAGGCTGGGGAACATCTGGCTGACAGCCATTCCGGTATCGGCGCGCGAAGTGATGGCACGCAACTCCACTTGCGGATGCAGCGCCAGCAGCCGCAGCAACTCGACTCCTGTGTAACCCGTACCCCCTACGATGCCAACCCTGATCACATCCTGCTCCCTGCTTGTTTGCCAATCCCCTTGGCGAATAATACAACGGAAATGCAAAAACCGCCCGAAGGCGGTTTTTCGAACAATCCCAAGCAGTTTAGCGCTTGGAGAATTGCTTGCGGCGACGCGCCTTGCGCAGACCGACTTTTTTACGCTCCACTTCACGCGCATCGCGGGTAACCAGGCCCGCTTTGCTCAGGACAGGCTTCAGGCTTGCGTCGTAATCTATCAGGGCGCGGGTTATGCCGTGGCGTACTGCCCCAGCCTGGCCGGACTCGCCGCCGCCGCACACATTCACCATGATATCAAACTTATCCAGCATCTCGGTCAGCGCCAGCGGCTGACGCACCACCATGCGCCCGGTCTCGCGGGAGAAGAACACATCCACCGGCTTGTCGTTCACCACGATATCGCCCTTGCCGGGCTTGATGAACACGCGCGCTATCGCGCTTTTGCGACGACCGGTGCCGTAATTGTAATTCACGCTCATAATTTACGCTTTCAACAGTTCAATAGGTTTGGG
This sequence comes from Gallionellaceae bacterium, assembly GCA_028713345.1. Lineage (GTDB taxonomy): Bacteria > Pseudomonadota > Gammaproteobacteria > Burkholderiales > Gallionellaceae > JAQTOM01. The sequence continues at coordinate 20,084 of JAQTOM010000015.1, forward strand.
TTGCTGTGCGACATGCGGATGCTCCGCGCCGCCGTAAATCTTCAGCTTGCTCAACATGGCATAGCCCAGCGGGCCTTTCGGCAGCATGCCCTTGACCGCTTTTTGCAGCACGCGGTCAGGATGGCGCCCCTGCAACTTGGCGAAGTTCGTCGTGTAAAGACCGCCGGGGTAAGTAGTATGGCGGTGATAGAGCTTGGCTTCCGCTTTATTTCCGGTCACGCGCAGTTTTTTGGCGTTGACCACAACGATAAAATCGCCCGTGTCCACGTGCGGAGTGTAAATCGCCTTGTGCTTGCCGCGCAGGCGTGCCGCGATCTGGCTGGCCAAACGGCCCAATATTTTGTCAGCGGCATCCACCAGATACCAGTCGTGCTGGACTTCATGGGGCTTAGCGGAAAATGTTTTCATGGCGTTCCCTAAAACAAAAAATTTAGTAAATCTCGAGGGGCGCGAATTCTATGCCAGATGGCAATCCCCTGTCAAACCATTTTATCTTCGCAAGCCTGCGGGTTCAAATTTCGCGTTGCCCCAAGCATAAAAGGCCGTCGAAGGGGTAATCGTTTTCTCAAGTTCGGTAGTTGCCGAAGAAGTTTGAAGTGTGGCCATCAGTTTACGCTGAATCCGCTTTTGAAGCATGAATGGGTTGAGCGATTTCATCTGTGGCGATATTTTCTTGGTGCTTTTCGGAATGTAGGATGGTCGAGCATGCGCTGTGCGGGTGCGATCGGCTTGTCGTGTTTCCTGGTCCACTGACTCCCATTGCGCGCCTTGGAAGCAAGTTTCAAGGTGTGGCAAGAGAGGAAGTGTGAACATGCTGAACCCATTGGCGTAAATACCGTTTCCCAAGTCGGTTTCGTCAAGCAAGTGGCACGTGCTTTCCCAAGGCACGGATGCTTCACCGGCGCATAGGGCGGCTGAAGATTAGATCTACTTTCAATTAGCTTGGATTAGCTATGGCAATATAATTCAGTGTTTTTTAAACGTAATACGCCGAGACAGGACGGGTCATGCAGGCTTGAGCGTGGAAAGCGAAGTACACAGGCAAAGGTGTAACCTGGCATATTGGCAGGATAAGTATATGTGTGCGTCAACGAATACCGCGTTACAATTTTATTTTAGTCGGTTGCCCCAAAATTACCTGCCCCAATCACCTGCCTGACCCATGCCAAAAAATACTTACGACGAATCCAGTTTTAAAGTCCTGCGCGGTCTCGAACCGGTGCGCCAGCGCCCGGGGATGTACACCAATCTCGAGTCTCCCAATCACCTGATAGCCGAAGTCGTGGACAACGCCTGCGACGAAGCACTGGCGGCGTATGCGAAGAACATTACCGTCACGGCGCATGTGGACGGCTCGGTGTCGGTACAGGACGACGGGCGCGGCATTCCGGTCGGAATCCACGCGGAAGAAGGTGTGTCGGTGGTCGAGGTCGCCTTCACGGTGCTGCACTCCGGCGGCAAGTTCGACAAGGAATCCGGCGGCGCCTACAAGTTCGCGGGCGGGCTGCACGGCGTCGGCGTGGCAGTCACCAATGCCTTGTCCACCAAGGTCGAAGTGACGGTGCAGCGCGATGGCGGCGAGCACTTCATCCGCTTTATCAACGGCGTGGCCGAGGCGCCTCTGGCGCGGATGTCCGATTGCCCGAAGAAGCGCACCGGCACCACCGTGCGCGCATGGCCCGACCCGAAATATTTTGACGTACCCAACGTCGTCCTGCCGCAACTGGAACGCTCACTGCGCTCCAAGGCGGTATTGCTGCCCGGCGTCAACGTCACGCTGCACATCGAGAAGACGGGCGAAACACGCTCATGGTCCTATCCCGATGGTTTGCGCGGCTACCTGACCGAAGCCATGTCCGAACAGGAACTGGCAGTACCGATTTTCGCGATGGAGAAGTTTGTGCCGCAGGGCAGCGACAGCGGCTATGCCGAGGGCGAAGGTGCGGCCTGGGCCATCGTGTGGTCGGCGGAGGGTGCGGTGGTGCGCGAATCCTACGTCAATCTCATCCCCACCTGGTCGGGCGGCACGCACGATTCGGGCCTGAAGGACGGCGTGTTCAACGCGGTGAAGAATTTCGCCGAACTGCACGGTATGCTGCCCAAGGGCGTGAAACTGGTGTCGGACGACGTGTTCTCGCGCGCCAGTTTCGTGCTCTCCGCCAAGGTGCTTGATCCGCAATTCCAGGGGCAGACCAAGGACAAGCTGGTGTCGCGCGACGCGCTGCGGCTGGTGTCGCTGATGGTGAAAGACCCGCTGGATTTGTGGCTGAACGAGCATGTGGACTTCGGCAAGCGCATCACCGAACTGGCGATCCAGCAGGCGCAGACCCGTTTGCGTTCGGCGCAGAAAGTGGAGAAGAAAAAAGGCTCCTCGGTCGCCGTGCTGCCGGGCAAGCTGACCGATTGCAGCTCCAGCGATGCGAGCCGCACCGAGTTGTTTCTGGTCGAAGGCGATTCCGCCGGAGGCTCGGCCAAGCAGGGGCGCAACAAGGAATTCCAGGCCGTGCTGCCCCTGCGCGGCAAGGTGCTCAACACCTTCGAGGTGGAGAAAGACCGCCTGTTCGCCAACAACGAAATCCACGACATCGCGGTCGCCATCGGCGTTGACCCGCACGGCCCGAATGAGGAGGCCGACCTGTCCGGCCTGCGCTACAACGGCATCTACATCATGGCCGACGCCGACGTGGACGGCGCGCACATCTCCACCCTGCTGCTCACCCTGTTCTTCCGCCATTTTTATCAAGTGGTGCGCGCCGGAAAAATCTACCTGGCGCAGCCGCCGCTGTTCCGCGTGGACGTGCCCGCGCAAGGCAAGAAGCCGCTGCGCAAGTTCTATGCGCTCAACGCGGGCGAACTGCAAGCCATCGAAGACCGCCTGCGCCAGGAAAAAATCCGCGACGGCTCCTGGTCCATCTCGCGCTTCAAGGGCTTGGGCGAAATGAACGCCGAACAACTGTGGGACACCACCCTCAACCCCGACACGCGCCGCGCCTTGCGCGTCAATGTGGACGCCATCCCGTTCAACGACACCATGGAAATGTTCGGCATGTTGATGGGCAAGCACGAGGCCGCGACACGGCGTGCGTGGCTGGAATATCACGGCAATGAAATCGAGGGAGACGTTTAGGTATGAGCATCGAACAAACTGGCGAAGACCAGACTAGCCTCTTCCCTGAAGCAGAAAACGCCGCACCCGAAGTTGCAGCAGAACCGGCAGCCGCATCCGGCGGCAACAACGGTGCAAAACAATTCGCCCCACTGCCCGCCCTGCCCGACGGCGACGAAGTGCCCATCGCGCAGTACGCCGAGCGCGCCTATCTGGAATACGCCGTCTCGGTGGTCAAAGGCCGCGCGCTGCCCGACGTGTGCGACGGGCAGAAACCGGTGCAGCGGCGCATTCTCTACGCCATGCGCCAGATGGGCTTGAGCCACGGCAACAAGCACGTCAAATCGGCGCGCGTGGTCGGCGACGTGCTGGGCAAATACCATCCGCATGGCGACTCCTCTGCCTACGAGGCGATGGTGCGGCTGGCGCAGGATTTCTCACTGCGCTATCCGCTGGTGGACGGGCAAGGCAACTTCGGCACACGCGACGGCGACAACGCGGCGGCGATGCGCTACACCGAAGCGCGCCTGACACCTTTGGCCGAGTTGCTGCTGTCCGAGATCGACATGGGCACAGTGGACTTCGTGCCCAACTACGACGGCGCATTCCAGGAACCCGCCATGCTCCCGGCGCGCCTGCCCATGGTGCTGCTCAACGGCGCATCGGGCATCGCGGTGGGGATGGCGACGGAGATTCCCTCGCACAACCTGCGCGAAGTGGCCGAGGCTGCCGTGCAACTGGTGCGCGATCCGCAACTCGATGATGACGCCCTGCTCTCCTGCATCCACGGGCCGGACTTTCCCGGCGGCGGGCAGATCATTTCCTCGCCGCGCGACATGCGCGAGGCTTATCTTAGCGGACGCGGCTCGCTCAAGATGCGCGCGCGCTGGAACATCGAAGAGCTGGCGCGCGGCCAGTGGCAGGTGGTGGTGTATGAGTTGCCGCACGGCATCTCGGCGCGCAAGGTGCTGGAAGAGATCGACGAGCTGACCAACCCGAAAGTGAAGGCCAACAAGAAGAGCCTGTCGCAGGATCAGGTGCAGAACAAGCAATTGTTGTTGTCGGTGCTCGACGCCGTGGCCGACGAATCGGACAAGTCGCAGGCCGTGCGTCTGGTATTCCAGCCCAAGTCCTCGCGCCAGACGCCGGACGAATTGATGAACGTGCTGCTCGCGCACACCAGCCTGGAATCGTCCGCGCCGCTCAATTTGACCATGATAGGGCTGGACGGACGCCCGCAACAGAAGCCCTTGGCCCGCATCATCCGCGAGTGGGTGGAGTTCCGCCTCGGCACGGTGCGCCGCCGCAGCCAGCACCGTCTGGCGCAGGTAGACGACCGCCTGCACATCCTCGCCGGACGCATGATCGTGTTCCTCAATCTGGACGAAGTCATCGCGCTGATCCGCGAATCGGACGAACCCAAGCCCGCGCTGATCGCGCGCTTCGACCTGTCCGACCGGCAGGCCGAGGACATACTGGAAATCCGCCTGCGCCAGTTGGCGCGCATGGAAGGCATCCGCATCGAGAAGGAAATAAAAGCGCTGGAGAAAGAACGCAAGGAACTCGCCCGTTTGCTGTCCAAGGAAAGCGCGCTGCGCGAACAGGTCGCCGCCGAGATAGCAGCCGATGCCGCGACCTACGGCGACGCGCGACGCACGCTGATCAGGGAAGAAGAAAAATCCGCAGTGGTTGTGCCGGTGCTCGATGAGCCGGTGACCGTCATCCTCTCCAACAAGCACTGGGTGCGCAGCCGCCAGGGGCACGGGCTGGATTTGTCCAGCACAAACTTCAAGGACGGTGACGGCCTGTTGGCGAAATTCGAGTGCCGCACCACCGACCATTGCATCGTGATCTGCGACAACGGGCGCGTGTGCAGCATCCCGGTGGCGTCTTTGCCATCGGGGCGCGGCGACGGCGCTCCACTGTCCACTTTCATCGAGCTCGCCCCCGGCGCAAAAATCGCGCATGCGTTGTGCGGCAATAGCGGGCAGCATGTATTGATTGCCACCGCCGCAGGCTACGGCTTCTACTGCACCATGGCCGACATGGTGGGACGCAACAAGGCCGGCAAACAGTTCATCAGCGTGGACCAGGAAGCCATCCTGCCCCCCGCTCCCTTCACGCCGACTGCGCAGTCTCTGGTGGCCGCAATCTCCAGCAGCGGACGTTTATTGGTATTCCTGTTTGCCGAGCTGAAATGCCTGTCCGGCGGCGGCAAAGGGGTGATCCTGATGGGTCTGGATTCAAGCGACGAACTGGTGGCAGCCTCCATCGTCAACCAGCCCGAAGTAAAAATCACCGGCATGAGCGGCACACGTGAACAAACCGTCAAATTGTCGGGGGCGGCGCTACAGGATTATTTCGGCAAACGGGCGCGCGGAGGAAAACGCATACAGTCAAGGTTAAAACCAAGACGTATTGAGTAAGTAAACCTTGATTACCCATTGGCAAACCTACCATTCCCGCCTGCGTGGGAATGACAAGCCTGACGGGTTATTGGAAATAGAAAAACTGGCATTACTTTACCGCCGCAACACAAACGTCTATATTGTGACCGTCAGAACCTGGTGGTTATCGAGAATATTTAAGGGCGCATATGAGTGATGAGCTGCAACATACCGTACTGAACGGGACGGCGGATTACATCGCGGCACTGGATACGCTGTGCGGTTTGGCGCAGCACAACCTGTGTGTGTTCGAGAAAAATTTTGAGGACATTGGCTTTAATTCGGAAGCACGCTACAACACCCTGCGTCACTTCCTGCTCGCCAGCCCGTCCAACCGCCTGCACCTGCTGGCGCACGATGCGCATCCGATTATGCAGCATTGCCCGCGCCTGATCCTGCTGTTGCGCCAGTTCAGCCACAACATGCATATTTACCAGACACCCAGGCATTTGCTGCACCTGACCGAACCTTTCGCCGTGGCGGATGAGGCGCATTTTGTGCGCCGTTTTCATTTCGATGACCCGCGTGGCGTTCTGGCGCAAAATGACGTGCAAGGGGCGCGCGTCCTGAAGTCACGTTTCGCCGAGATGTGGGCATCGTCCAGCCCGTCAGTTTCAGCGACCACAACGGGGCTATAGCTTTAATTAATTCAAGGTGCTGCCCATTTTTCTTTCCTCCATCCCTGGAATGCCACAGGCATTGCATGTTCTGATAGCCTAGCCGAAATGGATTACTTGCCGATTTTCCTGTCCCTCAAGGGCAAGCAATGCCTCGTTGCGGGGGGCGGGGAGATTGCCTTCAGGAAGGCTTCGATACTGGTTCGGGCAGGCGCTGTGGTGAGAGTGGTTTCTCCCGCGCTTTGCAAATCTTTTGCGACCCTTGCGGGGGTCGAATATATTCCGGAACGCTTCCAACCCTCGCATCTCGACGGTGTTTCTCTTGTCATCGCCGCGACGGACGAAGCCGGAACCAACGAACAAATCTCGCGGGAAGCGAGCAAAAGGAACATCCCCGTCAACGTGGTGGACAACCCCAGGCTTTGCACCTTCATCATGCCTGCAATCCTGGATCGTTCTCCGCTGGTGATTGCCTTCTCGAGCGGCGGCGCCGCTCCCGTCTTGACCGGGCTGTTGAGGGGCAAGCTGGAAGCGCTGATTCCGCAAGGCTATGGCAGGCTGGCCTCCTTCGCTTCGCGCTTCAGGCAAACAGTCAAGACGCACATCGGCGATCACGGCAAGAGACGGATTTTCTGGGAGAACGTCCTGGAAGGCCCCGTCGCCGAAAAAATTTTTTCCGGTGACGAAAAGTCTGCCGAAGCCATGCTTCTTTCCATGCTGAAAGACGAAAACCGGAGTCTGTGCGGCGAGGTATATCTCGTCGGCGCCGGCCCCGGAGACCCGGATTTATTGACTCTCAAGGCATTAAGGCTGATGCAGAAGGCGGACGTTGTGCTTTACGACAACCTGGTTTCCAAACCGGTACTCGACCTGACACGGCGGGACGCGGAAAGGATTTTCGTCGGCAAGATGCGTGGCGACCACACCTTGCCGCAGGAAGAAATCAACGATCTTCTGGTGAGGCTTGCGCAGGAAGGGAAGCGCGTATTGCGGCTCAAGGGAGGCGACCCGTTTATTTTCGGGCGCGGCGGCGAAGAAATCGGGACACTTGCGGCGCATAAGATTAATTTCCAGGTCGTGCCGGGAATCACCGCCGCTTCCGGCGTTTCAGCCTATGCCGGGATACCGCTCACGCACAGGGATCATGCGCAGTCCTGTATCTTCGTGACGGGGCATCTGAAAGACGGCAGCATGGATCTCGACTGGGAGGCGCTTGCGCGCCCCAAACAAACCATCGTGGTTTACATGGGGCTGCACGGCCTTGAAAGGCTTTGCTCCGAACTGGCGGCGCACGGCCTTCCTGCATTAACGCCTGCCGCAATTGTGCAGCAGGGAACCACACTGAACCAGCGGGTAATTTGCGGCACCCTGGCGACCCTGCCAAAGATCGCCGAGGCCGAAAAACTTCAGGCTCCAACCCTGATTATTATCGGCGGCGTGGTAAGCCTGCGGGATAAGCTTTCGTGGTTTCATCCTGGCGTCTACGGTAAATCGCCGCACTGAATAATTAAATGTTGATTCGCCAGGGCCGCCTCCCCCTCCCCAGCCCTCCCCCGATGGGAGAGGGAGGTAAAGTCCCGCTCCGCGAGTTTTACGTTAAATAATAGACTGTTGAATCAATCTGGTACAAATAATCGCCGGTTGCAACATGTGTGGTTTATGGTATGATTCAGGCATGGTTCTGCGATGGTTTTTTCGTGAACCATATCTTAAACCACGAAAGGAAGTCTCATGCCTACCCAGAATAATGCACAAGCAACCAGCGCCGCTCCCTGGCTGAATGAACCCACCCCGCTGGAACTGCTGGTGGATATTGTAAGCGGCAAGAAAAGCTCCGAATACAACGGGGCGACGCGGGCGTTTACTGTCCGCATACCGATTCACAATGCATTGCTGCTCGATGCCATGTTTGCAAATACCAACGGCATATCGCGCAACGAGTTTGTGTGCCATCTGCTCGATATGGCGCTTCAGGAGGTACGTGAAAAACTGCCGGAAGACGTAAACGAAAAAATATTGCAGTATGTCAGCGTTCAGATGGATTCGTCCAACGACAAGATATTGCAGATGGAAAGAACCGCCAGCAAAGAGGTGGCCGAGTAATTTGTACGGATACTTCACGCTGAGCATCTCAGCGTGACCCCTCCCCCATTTCAACCCTTTCCCCGATGGGAGGGGGGCTTGACTTCCCTCTCCCTGCGGGGGAGGGAGTGAGGGAGGGGGTTCAGCAGGCTGCGCCGCACTGACCCGCCTGTCTTCACTAGCGCATTTTGCGGAGGATCGGGTTACGGCATGATTTCCACGTATTCATAGACCGAACACTCCAGTATCTCTTGCTTCACAGAGGGTGGCTGGCGGCCATACCAGGCTTTTATGTCGTGCTTGTCCACCACTCTGCCGAGAAACCTGACCAGTTCGCAAATGGGTTCGGTGATGTTCGTCCTGAATAAAATATCCTTCTGCGTGTAGGCTACATGCAGATTTTTCAGGCAGTTTTGCCGGCAGTAGCTGAAAGCCTCACATTTGCTGCACGGCATGTCGCTCGTGCTTTTCAGCATGTTTTCGCCGAGTGTGTTGGTGGTTACATCCCCGCAACGCAGGCTCTGGTCATGGGTCAAGTCGGGGCAGGGATAGATGCCGCCGTCCGGCGTGATATTCAGCAGATGTGTCGCGGCGCGGCATTGCGTCTGGCCGTTGTACATCTCGATGGCGCGATGGGGAAATAGCTTGTTGCGCACGATGCCCATGATCGGGATTAGCGGGATGAACTTGTCCGCAGTGAAGAACAGGTTGACCAACTCTTCGATCACTTCTTTTTTCTTTTTCATCTGGTCGGAAGAATAGAAGCCCTGCGCCTGCACGAACTGCCAGTAAACATAATCAAACGTGGCGGCGAGATCCAGGAAATCCTGCACTTCGATATTGCTGCCGCTCCAGGTCATGCGCGCGGTAATCGTCCCGTCAACGAGGGGGTGAATAGACTTGACAGCTTCCGTGACCTGGTGGAAAACGCCATCTCCCCGATAAATATCCGTAGCCAGCTCGCCGCCGTCCACCGAAATCAGGATATTGGAAAACTTGCCCAGAGTTTCTGTGGACACGTTATCCATCAGAGTGCCGTTGGTTTGCAACTGGAACCGGGCGAGGGGCAGGGCCTCGATCACCTCATCTATAAACGTGGGATTCAACGTCGGCTCGCCGCCGTAGAATGTAACAACGACCTCCTTCTTATGGGCGTGCGTATCGACAAACGTTTTCAAGGCTTCGATTGAATAGGTCACGTCGCCTTGTGTACCCAGAGACCCGCCATCCGCTTCGGTGCAATAAGAGCAGGCCAGGTTGCATTTTAGAGTGGTGAACAAATTCAGTTCGACGCGATCTCCGACAATCATATAATCATCTCCGTTTTTTCTGCTGTAACTAACTGTTGTTTGGGGTGGTGTGGCTTAAACTGAACAAGCACACTGCAAGGGCATGACAGGCGGCATGACATTTCCTTCTTGCAATCCGGCTTGCGCTCTCGTGCCGCCCGCAAGAAAGAACGCTGTAAAAATCAGGTGGAATATTGTCCTCATTGCTGCGCTATCATGGTTTGCCTGCAAGTTTCGTTCGGGGCACAGCAGACAAGCCCTGATCAATTGCCGAGTCTGCTAATCGGGTGAGTCCTGCCTCGAAAATGTTGCGGTTGCAAGGTGTGGAATTATACGGCATGAAGTGAAACTCGCGCCATAATGGCAGCAGAAACTATACGGTCTGGCGGAGAGGGGGGGATTCGAACCCCCGTCAGGATATTATCCTGAACACGCTTTCCAGGCGTGCGACTTAAACCGCTCATCCACCTCTCCGGAAGGGCGCGCAGGATAAACCAGAAAAGGGTTTGCCGCAACCGGACTGTTCAATAAGCAAAATAGCCTCGCCCTGTGGAAAGCCTTGTCCCGGCTAGGCTGCCGACCAGCTCACCATGCCGCTATAGGCCGTTGCCAGCACCACCAGTCCGAATGCAATGCGGTACCAGGCGAACACCGTAAAGTCGTGGTGGCTGATGAAGCGCAGCAGCCAGCGCACGCAGAGGAAGGCGCTGACGAACGAAGTAATGCCACCTGCGACGAACATGCCTATATCCTCCGCATGAAACAGGTGGCGATATTTCACCACCTCATAAACCGTGGCGGCGAACAACGTGGGGATCGCGAGGAAGAAAGAAAACTCCGTCGCCGCCTTGCGCGATAGCCCGAAGAACAGTCCGCCGATGATGGTCGCCCCGGAACGCGACGTGCCGGGAATCAGTGCCAGCGCCTGCGCGCAGCCCACCTTCAGCGCATCCTTCCAGCCCATGTTGTCCACCGTTTCGACGGTGATCCTGTGATCGCGCTTTTCCGCCCACAGGATGAAAACGCCGCCGATGATGAAGGCCAGCGCCACCGGCACCGGCGCGAACAAATATTGCTTGATCTTGCTGGCGAACAGCAGTCCCAACACAGCGGCGGGTAAAAAAGCCACCGCAAGATTAGCCGCAAAGCGTTGCGCCGCTCGCTCGCGCGGCAGACCACAGACCACCGACAAAATCTTCGCGCGGTATTCCCAGCACACCGCCAGGATCGCCGCGAACTGGATCACGATCTCGAACACCTTGCCCTTCTCATCGTTGAAGTCGAGCAGGTCGCCCGCCAGGATCAGGTGGCCGGTGCTGGAGATGGGCAGAAATTCGGTGAGTCCTTCGACGATGCCGAGAATGGCGGATTTAAGCAGTAGAATGGTATCCATAAATTCGGAAGTTGGTTCCTACACATTATTCCCTCTCCCTTGCAGGGAGAGGGTTGGGGAGAGGGTAGAGACTCTGTCATTGATAAAAACAAGCCGCGATTATACCCGCACCAACTGCCTGGCAGTTGCCGGAATTCAGTACAAATCGCATCAATGCCGGGCTACCTCGCTGACAAGCCGGAGGGTATCGCTATAGAATGCGCGAATCAAAAATGGCCTGCTTTAATTTTTACTATGTACCGCGACCCTGACCGCTCTGGAGGAATCTGATGCGTATCCTGCATACCATGCTGCGCGTGGG
>JAQTOM010000087.1 GCA_028713345.1 Gallionellaceae bacterium
TGCGCTACGGCTACCGCGCGCCGGAATACGCCGACCTCACGGACATGTACGAAAAATCCCGTGCGCAGGGTTTCGGCGCAGAGGTGAAGCGCCGCATCATGATCGGCGCCTACGTGCTGAGCCACGGCTACTACGACGCCTACTACCTCAAGGCGCAAAAAATCCGCCGCCTGATCGCACAGGATTTCGTTGAGGTATTCAAGCAATGTGACGTCATCATGGGGCCGACCTCGCCATCCACCGCATTCAAGCTGGGCGAGAAGGGCGACGACCCGGTGCAGATGTATCTCTCCGACATCTACACTATCGCGGTGAACCTCGCCGGACTGCCCGGCATGTCCATCCCGTGCGGCACGGGCAGCAACGGTATGCCCGTAGGCTTGCAGATCATCGGCAACTATTTCGACGAGGCGCGCATGTTGAACATCGCGCACCAGTATCAACTGGCGACGGATTGGCATAGCCGCGCGCCGCAAGGGCTGTAAGGGCCAACTTAAGGGATTGACTTTGACATGACTTGGGAAATCGTCATCGGGCTGGAAGTGCATGCGCAGCTTTCGACCAGCAGTAAAATCTTCTCCGGCGCGTCGACTGCGTTCGGCGCGGAGCCGAACACGCAGGCTTGCGCGGTGGACTTGGCGCTGCCCGGCGTGCTGCCGGTGTTGAACAAGGGCGCGGTGGAACGCGCCATCAAATTCGGCCTCGCCACCGGTGCGCACATCGCGCCGCGCTCGGTGTTCGCGCGCAAGAATTATTTTTACCCCGACCTGCCCAAGGGCTACCAGATCAGCCAGTTTGATTTGCCTGTAGTCGGCAACGGCCAGCTTGCCATTCAAGTTCCTGCACAGGGCAAAACGCCCGCCTACGAAAAAACGGTACGCCTCACGCGCGCCCACCTGGAAGAGGATGCGGGCAAGTCGCTACACGAAGATTTCCACGGTATGACCGGCATCGACCTCAACCGCGCCGGGACGCCGCTGCTGGAGATCGTGTCGGAGCCGGACATGCGCTCTGCCGCCGAGGCAGTGGCCTACGCCAAGGCGCTGCATACGCTGGTGCGCTGGATCGGCATCTGCGACGGCAACATGCAGGAAGGTTCGTTCCGCTGCGATGCAAATGTCTCGGTACGCCGCCCCGGTGGTGAATTAGGCACGCGCCGCGAGATCAAGAACCTCAATTCATTCCGCTTCCTCGAACAGGCGATCAATTACGAGGCGCACTGGCAGATCGAAACGCTGGAAAATGGCGGCATGGTCCATCAGGCGACTGTGCTGTTCGACCCGGACAGGGGTGAGACGCGCATGATGCGCAGCAAGGAAGACGCGCACGACTATCGCTACTTCCCCGATCCCGATCTGCTGCCGCTGGAGATTTCGCCGCAGTGGATTGATGAGGTGCGCGCCACGTTGCCGGAACTGCCACATGACAAACAGGCGCGCTATGTGAACGATCTTGGCCTGTCGGCCTATGATGCCAGGCAACTCACCGCTTCGCGCGAGATGGCGGATTTCTTCGAGGCGATGCTTGACGCGCTTTCCCCCACCCCCACCCCCGACGGAACTCCCTCTCCCTCCGGGAGAGGGCATGGGGTGAGGGATGGAAGAGGGGAGCAGTTAGCCAAAACATGCGCCAACTGGATCATCGGCGAGGTCAGCGCTCAGCTCAACCGCGACGGGCTGGACATGGCGCAATGCCCCATCACGCCGCAGCAACTGGGTGGGATACTCAAGCGCATCGCCGATAGCACCATCTCCAACGCGGGCGCCAAGGAAGTGTTTCGCAACATGTGGTCTGAGGGCGGCGAAGCCGATGCCATCATCGAAGCCAAGGGTTTGAAGCAGGTTTCCGACAGCGGAGCGATTGAAAAAATCGTAGACGAGATCATTGCCGCGAATCCGGCGCAGGTGGCCGAGTACCGCAGCGGCAAGGAAAAGGTATTCGGCTTCTTCGTCGGCCTCGCCATGAAGGCCAGCAAGGGCAAGGCCAATCCCGCCCAGCTCAACGAAGTGCTGAAGCGCAAGCTCTCCGGCTAATCCGTGACCCAGGCCTTGGCTTGCTCGTAATCGGCAAAGGCGCGGATGTCGGCATCCACGAACAGGCGCGACAGCCAGGCATGCCAGGTAAGCCACTGGTCGTCGGTGACCACGGCGATCTTGCTGAAATCATGCTGGTGCTCGCGGCTGAAAAACCTGATCTCTTCCCAAGCCACGTCCACCGTGTAACTGATCATGTCGCGCAGGTCGAACAGCAGGTTGGCCGCGCCGGGAGATTTGAGCGCGTACAGCGCCTGTTCCTCGAACTGCTTGAAGTCAGCCAGGGTGAATTCGCCCAACACGGCGACGTTGAGCAGGGTATCGGTTTGTTGAATGGTAATCATGTAGTTCTCTTCTTTGCAGGTTATGTTTCATGCTTCGGTGCCAGCCGCAAGCTTAACACACCGCTAACAATGATGAGTGCCATGCCCGCCCATCCCGTCAGCGGCAACGCTTCATCCCACAGGATCACGCCGAACAGGCTGGCGAACATCACCGTACTGAAAGACAGGCTGCTCACCACCAGCGTCTTGCCGGTACGGTAGGCGCGGGTCAAGGCGAGTTGCGCCAGCGTGGCGCTGCTGCCCAGCCCGATCAGGACGAGCAGGCTGCCTGCGCTGACCGGATGGATGGCGCCGGACAGCATGGCGACCCCGCTGACCAGCGATGCGACCAGGCTGAAATAAAATACCACGCGCCATTCCGGTTCGCCGTGCAGGCCAAGCTGGCGCACGTTGAGCATGGCAACACCTGCAAACAGGCCGGAGATCAACCCGAGCAGGCCGGGAATGAGCTGGTCGCGCTCCAGCGTAGGTTGCAGCAACAGCACCATGCCGGCAAAGCCAACCGCGATGGCGAAGGCAAGCGGTGCATGGAAACGTTCCTTGAACACCAGCATGGTCAGGATAGTGAGGAACAGCGGCGAGGTGTAATTCAGCGTCACGGCAGTGGCCAGCGGCAACACGGTAATGCAATAGAAAAACAGCACCAGCGCGATGGTGCCGGAAACGCCGCGCCACAAGTGCGACTGCCAATACCGGGTCGTCAGCGACAGCCCACGCTGGCGAATGATGGCGTAGATCATCAGTAGCCCGAGGAAGGAGCGGTAGAACACCAGCTCATCATGGGAGAAATATTGCGCGCCAACTTTGACGAATACGCCCATGCAGCCAAACAGGAATCCGGCGACGAGCATCCATAGTGATCCCATTTGATTTGCTTGCCTTAACACCATATAGATAGATGGAACGCCAGGTTCAGCCCGGCTTGGAAAGTGATTTGCTGTACGCCCGCGCCATCATCCACGCGCCTGCCAGCACCATCGGCAAGCTGAGCCATTGCCCCATGCTGATGCCGAAAGTCATCAGACCGAAGATGCCGTCATCCGGGTTGCGCGTGTATTCGGCGAGGAAGCGGAAGCTGCCGTAGCCGATGAGGAACAGGCCGGACACCGCACCCACCGGGCGCGGCTTGCCCGAATACAGCCACAGCAAGATGAACAGTACAATGCCTTCCAGCGCAAACTCATACAGCTGCGAGGGATGGCGCGGAATATTATCCACGTTGGGGAACACCATGCCCCACGGTACGCTTGTGGGACGTCCCCACAGTTCGGCATTGATGAAGTTGCCGATGCGCCCCGCGCCCAGACCCAGCGGCACCAGCGGGGCAACGAAGTCCATCAGTTGCAGCCATTGAATTTTCTGCTTGCGCGCGAACAGTGCCATCGCCGCCAGTACGCCGAGAAAGCCGCCATGGAAAGACATGCCGCCCTGCCACACGGCAAGAATTTCCAGCGGATGCGAGAAATAATAGCCGGGGTGGTAGAACAGCACCTCCCCCAGCCTGCCGCCCAGCACTACGCCCAGCACGCCGTAGAACAGCAGGTCGTCGAGCAATTTGTCGTCCCAGCCGGGATGGTTGAGACGGCGGATACGCCGCTTGCCCAGCCACAGGAACAGCATGAAGCCGAGTAGGTACATCAACCCGTACCAATGCACGGCGAGCGGGCCAAGACGGATGGCGACGGGATCAAGTTGCGGGTGGACGAACATTATGCGCGGGTAAAGTTGGGTTAGAATTCATTATACGTGATTTGACTTCGCCCCTATTTGGCGCAGCTTTTCATTTTTATCTTCGTTTTTATCAAGGATGTGTTATGCCCGTTTACCGCTCCCGCACCACCACCCACGGCCGCAACATGGCCGGCGCACGCGCCTTGTGGCGCGCCACCGGCATGAAGGACGGCGACTTCGACAAGCCCATTATCGCCATCGCCAACTCGTTCACCCAGTTCGTGCCGGGGCATGTGCACCTGAAGGACATGGGGCAACTCGTGGCGCGCGAGATCGAGAAGGCGGGCGCAATAGCCAAGGAATTCGACACCATCGCGATCGACGACGGCATCGCCATGGGGCACAGCGGCATGCTGTATTCGCTGCCCAGCCGCGAGCTGATCGCGGACAGCGTGGAATACATGGTCAACGCGCATTGCGCCGATGCGCTGGTGTGCATTTCCAATTGCGACAAGATCACGCCCGGCATGCTGATGGCGGCGATGCGCCTGAACATTCCGGTGGTGTTTGTCTCCGGCGGGCCGATGGAGGCGGGCAAGATCAACTGGCATGGCAAGACGGTGATGCTGGATCTGGTGGATGCGATGGTGTCTGCCGCCGACAGCAATTGCAGCGACGAGGAGGTGTCCGCGCTGGAACAATCCGCCTGCCCCACCTGCGGCTCCTGCTCCGGCATGTTCACCGCAAATTCGATGAACTGCCTGGCCGAGGCGCTGGGACTTGCCCTGCCCGGCAACGGCTCGCTGGTGGCGACCCATGCCGACCGCAAGGAATTATTCCTGCGCGCCGGACGGACGGCGGTGGAGATCACGCGCCGTTACTACGAGCAAGACGACAGCAGCGTGCTGCCGCGCAGCATCGCCACCTTCGAGGCGTTCGAGAATGCGATGAGCCTGGACATCGCCATGGGCGGCTCCACCAATACCGTGCTGCACCTGCTGGCGATGGCGCGCGAGGGCGGCGTGAATTTCACCATGAAGGATATAGACCGCCTGTCGCACCGCGTGCCGCACCTGTGCAAGGTGGCGCCCAGCGAGCAGAAATACCATATGGAAGACGTGCACCGCGCCGGGGGCGTGATGGGCATACTCGGCGAACTCGACCGCGCCGGGTTATTGCACCGCAACCTGCCAACCGTGCACAGCAAGACGCTGGCGGAGGCGCTGGAAAAATACGACGTGATGCGCACGCGGGACGATGCGGTGAAAATTTTCTTCCGCGCGGCGCCCGGCGGCGTGGCCACCACGATTGCGTTCTCGCAGTCCATGCATTATCCGGCGCTGGACGACGACCGCGCCAGTGGCTGCATCCGCGACAAGGCGCATGCCTACAGCCAGGACGGCGGGCTGGCGGTGCTGCACGGCAACATCGCCGAGAACGGCTGCATCGTGAAGACTGCCGGGGTGGATGAGAGCATACTCAAGTTCAACGGGCGCGCGCGCATATTCGAGAGCCAGGACAGCGCGGTGGAAGCCATTCTCGCCGACCGGATCGCGGCGGGCGATGTGGTGGTGATCCGCTACGAAGGCCCCAAGGGCGGGCCGGGCATGCAGGAGATGCTGTATCCCACCTCGTACCTGAAATCAAAAAATATGGGCACGGTATGCGCGCTGCTCACCGATGGGCGTTTCTCCGGCGGCACCTCGGGCTTGAGCATCGGCCACGTTTCGCCGGAAGCGGCGCAGGGCGGGGCGATTGGCTTGGTAGAGGAGGGCGACCGCATAGAGATCGACATCCCCGAGCGCAGCATCCGCCTTGCCGTTTCTGATGATGAACTGACGCGCCGCCGCACGGCGATGGAAGCAAAAGGGACTCAGGCGTGGAAGCCGCTCAAGCGCGAGCGCGTGGTGTCGGCAGCGTTGCGTGCCTACGCTGCCATGACCACCAGTGCCGACCAGGGCGCGGTGCGCGACGTATCGCAGGTGGAAAAATGAAGCGCTGCACGGCACTGCGCGACCTGTCAAACGAACACCATCACGGCCTGGTGTTGGCCAAACGCGCAATAAAAGCGGCGGGCACGGCGGATGAAGAAAAGGCGTGGCGCGGAATCCAGGCCCGTTTTGTTGTTGATCTGGAGCCGCATTTCCAGCTCGAGGAACTGGTGTTGTTGCCCGCACTGGAACAAGCCGGAGAGACCGAACTGGTGCGGCGCACGCTCGATGAGCATGTCGAGTTGCGGCGCCTGATCAGCGAGGATAGCGCGCAAGCCATGACTGCATTCGCCGAATTGCTGACACAGCACATTCGTTTTGAGGAGCGCGAGCTGTTTGAAGTGGCACAACAGAAATTATCCGCTGCCGAATTGGACGCGCTTG
>JAQTOM010000088.1 GCA_028713345.1 Gallionellaceae bacterium
TGGTGCCGCCTATCGGATTCGAACTGATGACCTACCGCTTACAAGGCGGTTGCTCTACCAACTGAGCTAAGGCGGCGTTTAAAGACTGATGCGGCTTTCAGAGACGTGCACTTTCAAATGCTGTATTGTGGTAGGTCGTGGCAGATTCGAACTGCCGACCAACGGATTAAAAGTCCGCTGCTCTACCGGCTGAGCTAACGACCCATACCCATAAATATCGGGGAGCGCGCATTATACGGATTAGCCAATTACTGTCAACGAGATAACGCGTCTCATACGCTACGATAGCGCGTCGGATCGGCTATTCCCACGGCCTCAAAGCCTGCATGGCGCAGCCGGCACGAGTCACACACTCCGCAGGCGCGCCCATCATTATCAGCCTGATAACAGGACACCGTCAGGCTGTAATCCACGCCCAGCAATGCGCCACGTTTGATGATGTCGGCCTTGGACAAGTGCAGCAGGGGCGCATGCAACGTCATGCGTTTGCCCTCGACTGCCGCCTTGGTGGCAAGATTGGCCATGCGTTCAAAGGCATCGATATATTCCGGGCGGCAGTCCGGGTAGCCGGAATAATCCACCGCATTTACGCCGATAAAAATATCCTGCACCTGCAGCACTTCCGCCCAAGCCAAGGCGAGCGACAGCATGATGGTGTTGCGCGCCGGTACATAGGTAAGCGGAATTCCTTTTGTCGGCCGTTCCGGCACGGCGATGCGCGCATCGGTCAGTGCAGAGCCGCCAAACCCGGCCAGGTCAATATTTATTACACGCTGCTCGACTGCGCCCAGCGCCTGCGCCACGCGCTGTGCCGCAGCCAGTTCGGCATGGTGGCGCTGGCCGTAATTCACGCTCAATACGTAACAGGCAAAACCCTGCTGCCGCGCCAGCGCCAGCACGGTAGCGGAATCCAGCCCGCCGGATAATAAAACAACCGCTCTTTTCATGTCACGAATTCAGTTTGCTAATATTCTGAATAGTGGCATAAACGCCATTCTGCAACCATCTATTTTTCAGCATATAACGCGTAGCAGTTCAGGCTTGATCTGATAGTGGTCCTTGCCAGAGGGCGGGGCTACCCGATCATAACCAGTAAAAATAAATAAACACCAGCAAGCCAGGCACCACCACCACGAAATTCCAGTACCAGGCCACGGCCTCAATTCCGAAGTAATGTTCGGAGTTGAAATGCCCCATAAAACTGCGCAGTAAAACTGCGGCCAGCAGGATTAAACCGGCCAGCAGATGGAGGCTGTGGAAGCCGGTAAGCATATAAAACATCGCGCCATATGCACCGGTGGAGATCATTACTCCAAGCTCGGAAGCATGTCCATATTCCATAAATTGCGAAACGATGAAAGCCACACCCAATAGCAAGGTGATCAATATCCCCACCCCCATTTGGCCACGGTTGCTGTTTGCTATTCCCGTGCGCGACCAGGTAATGGAGGCAGCGGAAAGCAGCAGCAACAAGGTATTAACCGCCGGCGCGCCCCATGCGTGCATCGGGGTGAAGGGCTTTCCACCTGGCCCGCTGCTCGGCCAGGTACCGGCAAATCCAGGCCACAGGTCGGACATTGTGCCCAGCGCAGGGATGGAAAATACCCGCAGATACATGAGCGCAAGAATGAAGGCCATAAAAAATACCAGTTCTGCCCCGATGAAATATCCCATGCCCACGCGGAATGAACGATCCTCCCATTTACGGTAAAGCCCGCTCTCATTCTCGCAGACCACATCGCCCACCCAGGCAAGCGAGCCATAGAGAAGCAACACGGTTCCTGCCAGCATGAGCAACACGCCGCCCAGCGCATTCAGTTTGAGAACGAATCCCAAGGCCAGCAAGAACAGCCCCCAGTTGATTACATTGGGGTAGAGACTGGGGTTCGGAACAAAGTAAGGGGGGGTGGCACTTTGTGTTTCTGTAGTCATCTCAATCTCCCATATGGTGAAAAATCTTACGACCCATTGCCAATTGGAAAGAACGCGTAAGACAAGGCAATTTCCTTTACATCCTTAGGCAATTCAGGGCTGACAAAAAAAGTCAGCGGCATTTCCTTGGATTCCCCTGGGTTCAATGTTTGCTGCTTGAAACAGAAGCATTCAATCTTGTTGAAATATTGTGCCGTCCAGCCGGGGCTTACGCTGGGCACTGCCTGGCCCATGAGAGCCTGATTGGTCGGATTCTTGACGTGAAAAGCGGTCATGACAATTTCGCCCGGATGCACACGGAGTTTATTCTGGTTTGCACCGAATTCCCAACTCAATCCCTGCATGGTGTTGCCGTTAAGCTCGACCGTCACGAAACGTGACGTGTCAATTTTCCTGGCCTGCACCGTTTGTGCGGAAGCCGCACCACCGGTCTTGCCGTTCAGGCCGGTTATTTTGCATAGTGCATCATAGAACGGCACCATGGCAAAACCGAATACACTGGCGGCAGCCACGGCCAGCAACAGCTTTTTAACCAGCTTCCGGTTGGCCTGCCGGATATCTTCGTCCATGACGCTACTGCCAGAACTTGAGCCAGGCAATCACGTAAAAGAGCAGCGCTACCCCACCCAATATCAAAGCGAGATACGTGCTCGTCCGGTCATTTCCATGCTTCGCGCTATCATGCATTTCGCTGTTCCTTTCGGTTGGTTTGCTAGTCATGTTAAGGCATTCATTACTTCACTTCCGGCGGCGTGGTGAAGGTATGGTAAGGCGGCGGCGAGGGCAGGGTGAACTCCAGTCCTTGCGCACCTTCCCATACCTGGGCTGTTGCCTTTTCCCCGTTGCCGCGCGCGGTCTTAATGATGTTGTACAGGAATATAAGTTGTGTGGCGCCGAGAAGAATGGCGCTGACCGAAGAAAGCATCTGGTACTCGGTATACTTGAGTGCGTAGTCGGCAAGATGGCGCGGCACGCCCGCCAATCCGACCATCATCATCGGCGTGAAAGTGAAATTAAAGAAGATGATGGTCAGCCAGAAGTGCAGTTTACCCAGCTTCTCGTCATACATGTGGCCGGTCATCTTCGGCAGGTAGAAATAAGTTGCTCCCATGAAACCCAGGACTGCTCCGCCAAAGAAAGGATAGTGGAAGTGCCCCACCACATACATCGTGTTGTGGTACTGCGCATAGGCGGCAATGTCCGGAATCACGAGACCGGTCAGGCCGGCAATGCCGAACATCACGATCATGCCCAGCGCGAACAGCATGGGGGTTTCAAAGGTCATCGAGCCGCGCCAGACGGTGGCGATCCAGCAGAAAATCATGACCGCCGTCGGGATGGAAACCGACATGGTGGCATACATGAAATACAGTTCACCGGCCAGCGGCATTCCTGAAGACAGCATGTGGTGCGCCCATACAAACGAACCCAATATGCCGATAGCCCAGAAAGAATATACCTGCGCCTTGTAGCCATAGACCGGCTTGCGCGCAAAGGTGGACAGGATGGTCGGCAATATGCCCCAAGCCGGGAGCAGCACTATGTACACTTCGGGGTGGCCGAAGAACCACAGCAAATGCTGGAACAGCAGAGGATCGCCCCCGCCCGATGCAATGAAAAAATGGGTGCCGAAATGCCGGTCCGTGAGCAGCATGGTGACTACCGCGCCCAACACCGGAATCACCGCCAGCAACATGAATGAAGTCACCAGCCACGCCCAGCAGAACAGCGGCATTTTCCATAGCGTCATGCCGGGTGCGCGCATGTTGAAAATGGTAACGATCACATTGATCGCGCCGGTGATGGACGAGATGCCCAGCAGGTGAACCACCACAATGGTGAAATCCATCCCGATACCGGACTGTAAATCCAGCGCCACGTTATCCATCGTCCATGCGTTTGATGCAGCGCCATCGCCTATGCCGAAAAACTGGAGAAAGAACGGGATCAGCAACAGGATTGCGGCAGGCGGCAATATCCAGAAGCCCCAGTTGTTGAGCCGCGGCAACGCCATGTCCGATGCGCCGATCATCATCGGGATCAGGTAATTATTGAACCCGGTGGTCAGCGGCATGATGAAGGCAAAGACCATGATCAGGCCGTGCAGCGTGACCAACTGGTTGTAAATCGAGGGGTTCAGGAATTGCAGACCGGGCATGAACAGCTCGGCACGCACGAGCAGGATCAGCAGGCCGCCCGCGAAGAACATGGTTGTGCCAAAGATCATGTACATCAAACCGATGTCTTTGTGGTTGGTGGATTTCAGCCAGCGCATGATGCCGGTCGGGTGACCGTGATGCGCATCGTGTTCATGCGAAGCCGTTGCCGTTGTAGCTGTCGTCATTTTTTTCCCCTCGATGATTTCCACAAATTATTTCTATTCCCCCCCACCTCAATCCTCCCCCGCAAGCGGGAGAGGAGGCAAACGAGAAAGGCAATTTAGTTAACGTAACGCCTTGACCTGCGAAGGCTGAACCATGTCTCCCATGCTGTTGCCGAATGAATTCCGCTCGTATGTCACAATTGCGGCAATGTCCGTATCGGAAAGTGTGTTCTTGAACGCCTGCATGGCGGTACCGGGCTTGCCGTTCATCACCCGGTCAAGATGCCCGTCCTTGATCAGGCGGCCGTTCTTGTCCAGAAATGGGCCGTTGACGAGTTTGCTGCCCGCCAGTGCCGGAAAGGTGCCGGGAATTCCTTTGCCGCCGGGTTGATGGCAGCCGATACAGATTTTTTCGTAGATTTCCTGGCCATGCTTCATCAGGTCTTCCCTGGCCCAGGTTTTGTCCGCACTCGCGGAGGCTGCTGCAGACTCGGCCTTCTTCTGCGCTACCCACTCCTTGTATTTCTCCTCGCTAACCGCCTCAACAACAATAGGCATGAAAGCATGATCCTTGCCGCATATCTGCGCACATTGCCCGCGGTAGGTGCCGGGCTTTTCAATCTTCACCCAAGTCTCGCGCAGGAATCCAGGGACGGTGGCGCGCTTGACACCAAACGCGGGTACCCCCCAGGAGTGCATCACGTCACTGGACATGAGCAGGATGCGCACCTTTTTATTGACCGGCAGCACCAGCGGGTTGTCTACTTCCAGCAAATAATTTTCGCCTTTGGGTGTTTTGCCATGTATCTGGTCTTGCGTCGTCTTCAGCGCACTGACGAATTTGATGCCCTCTGCCGGATATTCATATTGCCACTTCCACTGGCTGGACGTTACCTTGAGCACCATATCGGCGTCAGTCTTGGTATCTTCCATGGAGGCGGCGGCGTGGTAGGCGGGAATGCCCATCACCACATAATCGAGAATAAAGAGCAGCACAAATGGAGAGAGGACCAGCATCCACTGCAACCGGTTGGTGGGGCCGGTGAACGTGGCCGGTTGTTGCCCCTTGCTCTTGCGATGATTGATGATCGAATAAATCAGGATACCCAGAGTCACAAAAAACAGGATGATGATGATGACAAAAAATTGATTGTGTACATGCAGCGTATCTTCGGCCAGTGGCGTTACCGGCGTTTGAAAATTGAATGCCCAATCGGCCCGTGCAGCAGCCATATTGAACAAGGTAAGCACCATCCATATTATTCTTGAAATATTTTTACCTTTCATAGCACTTCTCTCCCAAGTTGAATTTCATCAAACTTTGTGACGGCATTACTATGCTTGGTAGATGGTCGTCATGCGGAGCCGCTGTGATTGAATTTTTCAGGGACGCATTCCCCACCCCTTGGGATATAACCGGCAGCTGGTTTCCGGTCCAATACTTCTTTGCTCGTGGCAGGGTGATTTGTGGGAGGTGCGATGATGCGGAGATATTGCGGTTTCATGGCATTCCTCCTTGGGTTTGTGCGGCAGGTAACGCGATGATAACGCGACATCTGTGAAAACTGAATAAGAAAATGGCTTATTTTTTGTATAAAAGAAAATTCTTGGCACCTCTTAGTGCATTGGCTGTATCCGCAGCACAGCCTTGATGTTGTGCCAAGCGGCAGAGAAAAACCATTGCTGCAGTACGTTTCGCCCAAGGATTTTGAACTGCTGCGCACGCCACTGATGGCCAATGGGTAAGTTCTGAAATAACATCATCACCAGCACTTCAACACGCACCGAAGCCATTCAGGCCGTCACCGGATATACGAAATATTTTACAGACGACAGCACAAGCAGGCTCATTAGGCTACCTGTCTCCCGCCGCCTTTGAACGACAATTTTACGAAAAGAGGTTGGCGGCATGAAGTTGGCGTCCATTATTGACAACCAACCTCATTTTGGCCTTAGAACTCGTCAGGCGTGTCAACAAATCCATGCATGAGCGCATAGCGCACCAGGCTGGTTATGTTTGAAAGATTCATTTTCTGCATGATGTGGGTCTTGTGGGTGCTTACGGTTTTCACGCTCAAATTGAGCT
>JAQTOM010000016.1 GCA_028713345.1 Gallionellaceae bacterium
TTCTTCTCAAGCACGCTCTATTTGCCGCGACAGTTCTTGGTGTTTCGGCAATCATGACCGCCCTGTTAATTCGCAAGCTGAAATTATTCGATGTTCCAAACGAGCGTTCTTCTCATACCCAGATAACGCCCAGAGGGGGCGGAATCGCCATTGTGTCGGCTTTTCTGGCAGGCATTCTGCTGATCCATTTGATAGGTGACAAGACGCCGATTTATACCCGTTACTTCCTGGGGTTTTTTGCGGCTGCTTTGGTGATTGCCGCACTCTCGCTTTACGATGATTTCAGGCATGTCTCATTCAGGATAAAGCTGGTGATGCAGATCATCGCAATTGTTGTGGCGATGCTGTCAGGTATTGTTATCGACGTGACTTATTTGCCTTTGTTGGGTGAGGTGCGCTGGGGATGGTGGGCTTATCTGCTGACATTGCTGTGGATCACTGGATTGACCAATACCTATAATTTTATGGACGGGCTGGATGGGATATCAGCCAGCACGGCAGTGATTGCGGCGGTATTCCTGTCCTTCATCTCATTTCAGCAGGGAAGCCATTTTATTTACCTTACGGCACTTATCCTTGCGGCTGCTTCACTGGGTTTCCTGATATTCAATTGGTCGCCTGCCAGGATCTTTATGGGAGATGTGGGGAGTACATTTCTTGGATTTACCTTTGCGGTGATGGCGATCATTGCCGCGCGCTACGATCATTCCCATACCTCATTTTTCGTGGTGCCGCTGCTGCTGTTTCATTTCATTTTCGATACGGTTTTTACTTTCCTGCGGCGGCTGTTGCGCGGAGAGAATGTGTTTCAAGCACACAGAACGCATCTATATCAGTTGCTCAACCGCTTGGGCTATTCGCACGGAAAGGTGGCATTGCTTTATTCGGCAATGGCCTTTAGCCAAGGTTTGGCGGCAGCCTGGATGGTGATCAATTTGGGCGAGGATCGTTTTCTGGCGTATATCCCGTTTTTGATACTGCAATTGGTATACGCAGGGTGGGTGATCAGCAGAGCCAAAGAGCGTGGGATGATTTGATGAACAAAATTGGTTGCCCGGTATTCGGCCACTTCTGATTGAATATTGCGTCACCCGGATTCTATCCGCAACTCAGCGGAAACAGGGCTGTTGTTTTTCCGGTGGCGTAATAGATCACTAGCCCCACCCATTCCCTGACACCTATTGCCAGGCTGTCTAGATGATTGGTCAGTCCGAGATCGAGACGAAAAAGATTCCCTGGCCAGGTGTGGTGATCCACCGGATAAGGGATTGTCGGCCATCCTGCCCGGCAGAAAATCCCGACGGAACGTGGCATGTGAAAAGCCGAGGTAACCAATATCCAGTTTTCGCCAGACGCAGGTTTAACCAGTGCTTTGCTGAACGCGGCATTCTCATAAGTATTTCTGGCTTTATTCTCGAAGGTGACGCGTGAGATATTCAGCCCCTGCTGTTCGAACAGCAGCTTCGCCACGTCTGTACTATTGTGTTCCAGATACACCATGCTGCTGTTGCCACCTGTAAACACCAGTTTCGCTTCAGGGTATCGCCTTGCCAATGCCTGGAACGCGAGCAGCCGCTCCGCACTATCACCCAATTCAACCTGGTTCCATTTGGCCGAAAGGTTTGCATTTTCTGCTCCGCTCAACACGATAATTCCGTCAACCTTTTGTGGCAGGGCGGGGTTTACAGGAAACCGTATTTCCAGAGGGTAGAGAAGCCATTCGCCTATCGGGAAGAGCGCTACGGCCAGCAGGGTGATGGCTGCAAAGCCCAGTGCCTGTTTTGCTGGCCGATTCTTTCCACGCCACAGCAATGCCCATGCAATGAGTACCATAAGCAGCAGCAGGCTGTCCGGGGCGATAATCAGCCATGCCAGCTTGGATAACCAAAAGAAAATTGAGTCCATAATGCACACGGTTGAGTTATAAGAACTTGTCCGTAAATAAGCAATTCTATGTAGGGGCGAATTCATTCGCCCGTGTTGCGCCCATGTTGCGCCATTCCGTGCGGATCAATCCGCACAGTTATTTACGGATAAGTTCTAAGTGAGAAGAATTTTAATCCCCATCAGTATTAAAACGACCCCGCCAAAAATTTCGGCTTTACTTTCCAGCCAGGTACCGCTGTTTTTTCCAATGAATACGCCGATCCAGCTGAAGGCGAAAGTCGTGATTCCTATGATGAGGCAGGCAAAATAAGGGTTGGTATCCAGCAGTGTCAGGCTGAACCCCGCCGCCATGGCATCGATGCTGGTGGCGATGGCCAGGATCAGCATTATCTTGTTGGTGATGGCCGAAATTTCTTTTTCGATGCCTTCGTGCAAGCCTTCGTAAACCATTTTTGCGCCGATGAGCGCCAGCAATCCAAAGGCTATCCAATGAGCGTAGGCTTCGACCCAGCCCAGGACGCCCTTGCCGCCCAAATATCCGATGAAGGGCATCAGCGCCTGAAAAATTCCAAAGAATAATCCTGCTTTCAGCGCCAATCCCGGAGAGCCTTCTTTAGCGCCAAGGCCGATGGAAACCGCGAATGCGTCCATGCTGAGGGCGACTGCAAGGATGATGACTTCGATCATGGCGGCCTGTTAGCGACGCTCTTTTTTCATCGCCTGTTGCGCCTCGCGCTTACTTTCACGCTCTTTTTCGGTGGCTCTCTTGTCATGCTCCTTCTTGCCTTTCGCCAAGCCAATTTCCAGTTTGACGCGTCCGCCCTTGTAGTGCATGTCCAGCGGCATCAGGGTATAACCGGCACGCTGCACCTTGCCGATCAGCTTGTTGATTTCCGCCGCGTGCAGCAGCAGCTTTCGTGTGCGCAGCGGTTCGGGAAGGATATGGGTGGAGGCGGTGGTGAGCGGACTGATGTGGGAGCCGAACAGGTACAATTCCCCGTCTTTTACCGTGATGTAGGCTTCCTTGAGATTGGCGCGCCCGGCGCGGATCGCCTTGACTTCCCAGCCTTGCAGCACGATGCCGGCCTCATAGCGGTCTTCGATGAAGTAGTCGTGGAATGCTTTTTTATTTTGGATGATGCTCATATCTCGTATATTCTATCAGTTTTGTTCGGGCATACTCTTGGCATGGCACTGGTTGAGAAGTCGGTATTGGTTCCGTATAGCGTGGAACAGATGTTTGTCCTGGTGGATAATGTGGCGGATTATCCGCAGTTCCTGCCATGGTGCGGAGGAACGAGCGTCAATTCAGTAGATGGCGACAGCACGGTGCACGCGACGGTGCATATTGATTATCACCATATCAAACAGAGTTTTACCACGGAAAATGTGCGCCAGCCCCCTAATTGCATTGATATGACGTTGAAGAATGGACCGTTCAAGCATCTCGACGGCAGTTGGCATTTCATCCCGCTTTCCGATTCTGCCTGTAAAATAGAGTTTCAGCTGCATTACGAGTTTTCCCACAAGCTGCTGGAAAAGGTGTTCGGCCCGGTTTTCCATTACATCACCAATAATTTCGTGGATGCATTTATCCACCGTGCAGAAAAGGTTTATGCCAGCAAATGAGCGACAGGATCAACATTGAAGTAGTGTACGCATTGCCGCACGAGCAGGTATTGTTGAAGCTGCAGGCGCCGCAAGATACCACGGTGGACGGGGCGATCAGGCTTTCCGGTATCCTGGAAAAACATCCGGAGATTGACCCTGGCAGAAACAAGCTCGGCATCTACGGGAAATTGACCAAGGCCGACGCGGTGTTGCGCGACAGGGATCGCGTCGAGATTTACCGTCCGCTGCTGGCCGACCCGAAAGAGGTGCGCCGCAAACGCGCCGAAGAAGGCAGGGCCATGAAGAAGGGCGGCGGCGAATCCGCTGCCTGATTACCATGCTGGATTACGACTTGCATTGCCATTCCACGGTTTCCGATGGATTATTGTCGCCAGCCGAACTGGTGGCAAGAGCCGCCGGGCGCGGGGTGAGGTTTCTGGCATTGACCGACCATGATGATGTCGCCGGTTTGCCCGAGGCAGCCGCCGCCGCCGCGCAGCACGGTATGCAGCTCATCAACGGCGTGGAGATTTCGGTAAGCTGGCGCAGCCACACCCTGCATATTGTCGGCCTGCATATTGATCCCGCCAGTGAACCGCTGGCAGAAGGCTTGCATGCTATCCGCAACGGGCGTGGCGCACGCGCGCAACTGATGGCGGAATCGCTGGCCAGATGCGGCATCGGCGGGGCGCTGGAGGGTGCCTACCGCTATGCGGCTAATCCCAGCATCATCGGGCGCGCGCACTTTGCGCGCTTTCTGGTGGAGAGCGGCCATGCCAGGGACGTGCGCAGCGTGTTCAAGAATTATCTGGTCAAGGGCAAGCCGGGCTACGTAGCGCATCAATGGGCGGCATTGCCGGACGCGGTTGGCTGGATACGCGCTAGCGGCGGCGTTGCCGTGCTGGCGCATCCGGGCCGCTATACGGCGGGGCGCAAGAAAATGGGCAGCACAACCCTGCGCGAGTTGCTGCGCGAATTTGCCGATTTGGGCGGGCAGGGGATAGAGGTGGTGAGCGGCGCCCACACGCCCGAGCAATATGCCGAGTTTGCACGTTACGCGCAGGAATTCGGTTTGCTCGCTTCATGCGGCTCGGATTTTCACGGCCCCGGCGAGAGCTACCGCGACTTGGGATGCCTGCCCGACTTTCCCATGGGCTGCCGCCCGGTGTGGCAGGCTTGGGAAACCGCGCCAACGCAGGATAAGGTTTTATGACTCAATTTTTCATCATCCATCCGGATAACCCGCAGCCGCGTCTGATCAAGCAGGTAGCCGCCATGTTGCGCGACGGTGCGGTAATCGCCTATCCCACCGATTCCTCCTATGCCTTGGGCTGCCATCTTGGTGACAAAACAGCCGTGACGCGTATCCGCCGCATACGCGGCGTGGATGACAGCCATTATATGACGCTGATGTGCCGCGACCTGTCAGAACTTGGCCAGTATGCGCGGGTGAACAATGTGCAATTCCGCCTGCTGAAAAGCAATACGCCGGGCAGCTACACTTTCATTCTCGGAGCCACCCAGGAGGTGCCCCGGCGCTTGCAGCATCCGAAGCGCAACACCGTGGGAATCCGCATCCCCGATCATCCGGTGGCGCTCGCACTGCTGGAAGAATTGGGTGAACCCATGTTGAGTTCTACGCTGATCTTGCCGGGTGAAAAGCAGCCGCTGAACGATGCGGGAGAAATTCGCAGTCACCTGGATCGCCAGGTTGACCTGATACTGGATGGTGGTGCGGTCGGGCTGGAGCCGACTACGGTGATCGACCTGACCGGCGAGACCCCTGTTCTGGTGCGGCGCGGCAAGGGCGATGTCGCCCCGTTTGAACTTGAGGATTAAATGCAGCTTGAACACTTGATACAAACCATCGCCATCGCGGCTATTCCCATCCTGTTTGCCATCACGCTGCACGAGGCGGCGCACGGCTATGTGGCGCGGCATTTCGGGGATATGACGGCTTACCAGCAAGGCCGCATCAGCCTCAACCCGATACGCCATATCGACCCGGTGGGCACCGTCCTGCTACCCGTGTTGACGCTGTGGCTGGGCGGCATATTGTTCGGCTGGGCCAAGCCGGTGCCGGTCAATTTTGCCGCCCTGCGCCGCCCAAAACAGGATATGTTGTGGGTGGCGCTGGCCGGGCCGGGCGCCAACCTGTTCATGGCATTTTTCTGGGCATTGCTGGTAAAGCTTGCATGGTCGTTTCCGGGCAACTATTTTGCCGAACCCATGCTGGAAATGGCGAAAATCGGTATTAAAATCAATGTGGTTCTGATGGTGTTAAACCTGCTGCCCCTGCCGCCGCTGGACGGCGGACGCATTGCCGTCAGTTTGCTGCCGCACCGGCAGGCGTACAAGCTGTCGCTGCTGGAGCCGTATGGTATGTTCATCCTTATTTTTCTGGCGATTACGCCAGTATTGGGATGGATTCTGACGCCGTTTATTGGCGTAATGTATTATATTATTCAATCAATTCTTGGACTGTAAGAAAAACTATGTTTGCTGATCGCGTGTTATCCGGGATGCGCCCCACGGGCGGCCTGCACCTGGGGCATTACCACGGTGTGTTGAAAAACTGGGTGAAAATGCAGCAGGAATTCGAATGCCTGTTCTTCGTGGCCGACTGGCATGCGCTGACCACGCATTACGACACCCCGCAGGTCATCGAGCAGAACGTATGGGACATGGTGATTGACTGGCTGGCTGCGGGAGTGGATCCCGCGCAAGCCACGCTGTTCATTCAGTCCAGGGTGCCGGAACATGCCGAGCTGCATCTGTTGCTGTCCATGATCACGCCGCTGGGCTGGCTGGAACGCGTGCCGACCTACAAGGATCAGCAGGAAAGATTGTCGGAAAAGGATTTGAGCACTTACGGTTTTCTCGGCTACCCGCTGCTGCAAAGCGCGGACATCCTCATCTACCGCTCCACCCAGGTGCCGGTAGGCGAAGACCAGGTACCGCACATCGAGTTTACGCGCGAGATTGCGCGCCGCTTCAATCATATTTACGGACGTGAGGCCGGGTTTGAGGAAAAGGCGGAGGCTGCCGTCAAGAGACTGGGCAGCAAGAAGGCCAAACTATACACCAGCCTGCGCACGCGTTTCCAGGAGCAGGGCGACAGCGAGGCGCTGGAATCCGCCAAGTCGCTGCTCGACGAGCAGCAGAGCCTCAGCATGGGCGACCGTGAGCGCCTGTTCGGTTATCTCGAGGGCGGCGGCAAGATGATCCTGTCCGAGCCAATGCCCATGCTTACCGCAGCCTCCAGGATGCCGGGGCTGGATGGGCAGAAAATGTCCAAGTCCTATAACAACACCATCAGCCTGCGCGAGGATGAAGCGAGCGTGGCCAAAAAAATCCGCACCATGCCCACCGACCCGGCGCGTGTACGCCGCTCCGACCCGGGTACACCGGAGAAATGCCCGGTGTGGCAATTGCATCAGGTGTATTCCAACACGGATATCAGGCAATGGGTACAACAAGGCTGCACCACCGCAGGCATCGGCTGCATCGAATGCAAGCAGCCGGTGATCGATGCGGTGCTGGAGGAACAGAAGCCGATGCATGAACGCGCACAGCAGTATCTGGATGACCCGACACTGGTGCGCAACATCATCGCCGACGGCTGCGAAAAGGCGCGCAAGCTGGCAGGCGAGACCATGCGCGACGTGCGCGAAGCGATGGGGTTGAGCTACAGCTAGGCGGATAAGAGACGGCATGCTTTATTACGCAATCAAGATTCTATTGACAGCCGGATTGATCGTGCTCATTAGCGAAGTGGTCAAGCGCAGCAATTTCCTTGGCGCATTGCTGGTTTCCCTGCCGATGACCTCATTGATTGTGCTGGCCTGGTTGTATATTGAAACCGGTGACCCGCAAAGGGTCGCCACGCTATCCTTCAGCGTGTTCTGGCTGATCCTGCCTTCCCTTGCGTTGTTTTTGGTACTGCCGTTGCTGATCAAGCTTGGCTGGGGGTTCTGGCTGAGCCTGGCGCTGGCCATACTCGCCACGGCAGCCTGTTATGGCATGATGCTTGCCTTGTTGAAACACTTTGGCATACAGGTGTAATTGGTGAATACCTTGACGCAACCCATTGCACCCATTCCTGGTGTACGCATCCACGGTGAGCCGCTGCTGGAGATGCCGCAGGATTTGTATATCCCGCCGGATGCGCTGGAGGTAGTGCTGGAAACATTTCAGGGGCCGCTCGATTTATTGCTGTACCTGATCCGCAAGCACAATCTGGATGTGCTCGACATCCCGATGGCGCAGTTGACCCGGCAATACATGGCCTACATCGAAATGATGCAGCGCAACCGCCTGGAGCTGGCTGCCGAATACCTGCTGATGGCGGCGGTGCTGATCGAGATCAAGTCGCGCATGTTGCTGCCGCGCCCGCCCAAGGCCAGCGAGGAGGAGAGCACGGAAGACCCGCGCGCCGAACTGATGCGCCGCCTGCTGGAATACGAGCAGATGAAGCTGGCCGCGCAGAAACTGAACGCGTTGCCGCAGGTCGGGCGCGATTTCGAGTTGGTGCAGGTGCTGATCGAGCGCACGGTGGGGCAACGCCTGCCGGATGTGGCCGTGGAAGATTTGCGCCAGGCGTGGCTGGCGCTGCTGGCGCGTGCGAAACAGAATGCACACCACAAGGTGCGGCGCGAGGAACTGTCGGTGCGCGAGCAGATGACGCGGGTATTGCGCCAGTTGCGGCATGGTGAATTCGAGGCATTTGAAAATCTGTTCGATGCGGGTGATGGCATCGCGCAACTGGTGGTGACTTTCATCGCCATCCTGGAGTTGTCCAAGGAAACATTGGTTGAAATTACACAAACCGAAACGCTGGGGAATATTTATGTCAGGGCAAGCCGAAGACTTACTGCAGAGTGAAGCCGAGCCGGTGATTGAGGCCGGCGCGGTAATTGAAATGGCTCAGCCAATTGATGCGGCACGGCTCAAAAATATTTTGGAGACTGCCCTGCTGACCACGCAGGAACCGCTGTCGCTGGCTGAACTTAAGAAGCTCAGCGATGCGCCGGTGGAAAATAATCTGGTCGAAAACCTGCTGGAACAATTGGCGCAGGAATGCGCAGGGCGCGGCGTGGAACTCAACCGTGTGGCGAATGGCTGGCGCTTCCGCGCACGCCCGGAAATGCAAGCCTACCTGGACCGCCTCAACCCGCAGAAGCCGCCGCGCTATTCGCGCGCGGTGATGGAAACGCTCGCCATCATCGCCTACCGCCAGCCAGTCACACGCGGCGACATCGAGGAAATACGCGGCGTAGCGGTTTCCGCGCAGATTTTAAAAACACTCGAAGCGCGCGGCTGGATAGATGTGATCGGCACACGCGACACACCCGGCAAACCGTCGCTGTATGCCACCACCAAGCAGTTGCTGGATGACCTCAACCTGCGCTCCCTGCAGGAACTGCCGCCCCTGGAAGAAATGAACAGCCTGATCGAGCAGGGCGAGCAAGCGCCCATGCCGTAATTTGCAGTAGTTCAGGCTTGCGTTGCCAGTTCAACCCTTAATGTTGCAGCTATGCACGCCGTTTACGGGTTGACTTGGCGATGCTGTTAGCAGACTCATGCATACAAAACATGATTGGATGTATTTCATGTTCGATGACTACACGCCCGCCATTAATTCGCCATGGGCATTGAGATGTTATAACCATACATTCTGAAGAGCCGGTGCTATGGCTGCGTACCCGGCAGTTACTTATGTCTATCTGTTTCTTGTCATCAATAATTGTCGTGCTGCATTGATCCATAATTTTTCCAGTCGATATTTGTTAAATATCCAGTCAAGTGGTGGAAGCGCTCAACTCTTAGTGATTTAATTTAAGGAATGAATCTGCGGAGGGGTGCAAGCATAACTTCACATGCCTGTAGTAGCGCATCGAAGGGCATGGTCCAGCTATAACGCGGCACTCTGTCATGCCGGAGTGGTTTTTGTATACCTGGCACTTACTGATGTCCATCTTCTTCTCATCTATGACTGGATTATCCTGGTTCATGATTTTTCCAATGAGCTTGGTTATTGGCGACACACCCTCAATGAGGACAGAGGTTACGACATATGTGATAAATTACCAGAGTATTATATTCGTGTCTAGTTATACATAGGTATATATAGGTTCTTTATTCACACAGGAATACACCACCGAAGTTGGCGGTCAAATGCATGGAAGTGGTTGGTGTCCAGTGTGGCGGCCAAAGAATGGGTAGAGTGCCGCATTCTGGAGTTTAAGGTTGCCGTAAAACCAGTGTGGATGTTCGATTTGGAACGTGTCCGTAAATAA
The DNA here is from genome assembly GCA_028713345.1 of Gallionellaceae bacterium. Lineage (GTDB taxonomy): Bacteria > Pseudomonadota > Gammaproteobacteria > Burkholderiales > Gallionellaceae > JAQTOM01. The sequence continues at coordinate 9,798 of JAQTOM010000016.1, forward strand.
ACATTTTCCAGAGGTGGGTGGTTGAGGGAGCGATTTTTGCTCAGAATCCACCGGATTCCGGCGGATTCGCTTCACTTAATCAGAGGTTATCAAAGCTTCCTGAAAAGATTTTCAGTGCAGTGCCTGCCGGAACTCATCGGGAAAGTGGTGAAAGGCGCTGTCGAGAAGTTGTACGGCACCGTTGATGAGATGGCAGCGACCGGTGCCGGGCAGCATGGTGCAAAGATTCTTCAGCGTGGCGAGATCGGCCGCAGTACCGCATCCGGTGTCAATCCGGTCCAGCAGGCGGCTCATGTTGGCGGTACCCACCTTGCACGAGTTGCATTGGCCGCACGAGGAATGGGCGAAGAAGCGCTCATATTCGGCCACCCGTTTGACGATGCCGGTGCCTTCAGAAATGACGATCATCGCGCCTGTGCCAAGATTGGCGCCACGTGCGCGTAGGGAGTCGAAATCCATTGCCACATCGAGGTCGACAGGGGTCAGCAGGGTGCTGGAAGGCCCGCCGGTAAACACTGCCTTGAGCGGTTTTCCGGACAGCAGGCCGCCGCCATGAATATAGATAAGTTCCCGCAACGGCGTGCCCATCGGCAACTCAAACACGCCGGGGTGCAGCACGTCGCCGCTCAGGGAATACAGCTTGGTGCCGGTAGCTGAGCCTTTGCCGAGGGCGCGGAACCATTCGGCTCCCTGCGCCACGATATGCGGCACGTTAGCAATGGTTTCGACATTGTTGATCAGGGTCGGGCAGCCATGCACGCCCGCTTGCGCCGGATAGGGCGGTTTGCCGCGCGGGAAGGGGAAGCGGCCCTCGACCCATTCCATGGATGCCGTCTCTTCGCCGCCGATGTAGTGCCCGGAACCGGGTAGCAATTCAAGTTCCAGCGGCCTGCCGAGTGCGGTCGAAGCCTGTGCCAGCAGATCAGAGGCCTGCCATTGTTCGAGCGCTGCCTTCATCGCCGCCAGCGAGCGGGTCAGATCGGGGTTGGTATAGAACACGACGCGATTGACACCGATCGCCAGTGCGGTGACTACCGCACCCTCAATCACTTGATGCGGCGTTTCCTCCAGCAGCAGGCGATCCTTGAAGGTGCCGGGCTCATCTTCGTTGCCGTTCACTACCAGATATTTGTCCGGCTTCGGCGTTTCGGCGGCGACAGCCTCCCACTTGCGCCAGGCCGGAAAGCCGCTGCCACCCAAGCCGCGCAACTCGGCCAGACGCACTTCTTCCAGTACGGCAGCCGGGTTTTTTACGGCGCGTTCCAGCGCCACGCCGCCACCCGAACTGCGCCAGCGGCTCATGTCGGCGCCGACGCGCCGCTCGGGGTGGAGCAACACCTGGGGTGTGCCAACTTGAGGATTTTGAATTATTAGCGGTTCCATACGCCTCCTGCTGCATAATCCGGCAATATCTGCGGCGCCCGCTGCGTCATGGGCAGTCCGGCGAGGGTCAGGGCGCGGCGCAACTGGTTCACGTGTTCGAGGGTAACCTTCTTGGGTCCGCGGTCGCGGTCGGCGGTAGCCGCAGCACCGGCACGGCGTCCGAAGCTGATAATCTCGAGCAGGGCGTTGCCCATGAGGCGGTTGCGTCCGTGTATGCCTCCCGATACTTCTCCCACCGCGTACAGGCCGGGTACCGTGGTGGCGCCGTTGGCGTCGATGACCGCACCGCCGTTCTGGTAATGCAGGGTAGGGTGCACCAACAGGGGCTCAACGCGCGGGTCGATGCCCGCGACACGGGTGCGCGTCATCAGGCTGGTAAATTGCTTTTCCAGCAGGCCGGGTTGGGCGCGTTCCAGGCGCGGGGTATCGAGCCACACGCCGCTATGCTGGTCGTTAACGCGGACACCGCGTCCCTCGCTGCATTCGCGCAGGATGGCGGCGCATACCACGTCGCGCGGCTGGAGTTCGTCGATGAAGCGCTGACCGAGACCGTTTACCAGCAGGGCGCCCGCTGCGCGCACGCCCTCGGTTACCAGCTTGCCCGCCAGGTGGGAAGGGTGCACCAGACCGGTGGGGTGATACTGGAAGGAATCCAGCTCGCACAGGCGCGCGCCGATACGGTATGCGAGCACCAGTCCATCGCCCGTTGCGCCCAGATGATTGGAGGTCGGAAAGCCATTCAGGTGCAACCGCCCCAGCCCTCCGGTCGCCAGAATAACGGAGCGGGTGCGCACGATACGCAGTTGCCCGTTGTTCAGCGAGGTGAGTACCGCACCGACGCATTTCTGCCCGACTTCGTTGGACAACAGTTCGACGGCGGGGCTTTGTTCCCACACCTCGATGCTGCGATGCTGGATGACGGCTTCGCGCAGCACGCGCATCATTTCCAGGCCGGTGTAATCGCGGCAATGGACGAGGCGCGGTGTGCTCATGCCGCCCGCGCGCCGCGTATGCAGATCGCCGCTGGGAGTCTGGTCAAACTGCATGCCCTGGTTGATCAGCCAGTGCAGCACCTCCGGCCCATCTCCGGCCAAGGCGGATACCAGCGTCGGGTCGCCGACATGGTGGCCGCCGCGCAGGGTGTCCTGGATATGCCGCTGCACCGAATCGTCCGGTTCGATGGCGGCCTGGATGCCGCCTTCAGCCATGACCGTATTGCTGTCCCCGAGGCGCAGCTTGGTGGCCAGCAGTACGCGCGCACCATTTTCTGCCGCTGCCAGCGCCGCCGCGCATCCCGCGCCGCCGCCGCCGATCACCAGCACGTCGATGTCGGTCACCGGGGAGCCGGCCAAATCGGCTTCGTCGATGAATGCTTCGGCCTGCAGGAGTCCGGCCAGTTCACGCTGGCAGCTGTCACCCGCGTTGGCACCCACTGCCAGTTTGACCACGCTGCCGCGCAAATGGTCCGGGTGGTAGGTGTTGAGCAGCGTGTCGATATCGGTCGAGCCGGGCAGCGGAGCGATATCCGCATCGGCGCGATAGCGGGCCAGTGCTTCGGCCAGAGGGATACCCTTGCTCATCCTGGGTTAGTCCTCATTATTTTTTTTCCTTCTGTCTTTCGGGGGGTTTTCCATACGCTCCTTGCGCAACTCCTCCAGACGGTGGATCAGGTTGGGCGGACGCAGGTGAAAATGGGCTGTTACGCGCCGGGAGAACAGGCCCACATGGGCAGGTGCAATCAGTTCGGGGCAAGCGGCATCGCACAGTTCGCACATGACGCATTCGAAGAATGCCTCTCCCGCCTCGCGGAAGCGGCCTGCGGCAGCCAGTGCGACGCCGTTCTCGACGGTAATACCCTTGGGACAGGCGTTGTCGCAGCCGTGGCAATGGCGGCAGCGCGACGCCTCGGGGAAAATATCCTGGAAGCGTGCCTGGATGTCCCAGCCGTCCTTGAAATCGCTGACTTCGTAGTGATGCAGCGGCGCCGAAGCAGGTGGCAGGAATACGACCTCGACGCCATTCTCGACAAAAGTCTGGCAGGCGAGACCCACCGTCACTTCCTTGCCACGGCGCAGCATGATGCGGCACGAACCGCACACACCTTCGAGGCAGCCGACACTCGTCACCTGCGGTACACCGCCGTGCCATGCCGCCTCGACCAGGGACATGCCCTCATGTGCGTTGACGGCAAGGCCGTTGATGGTCAGGGCAACGCTTTGCGCTTGGTCATCCCCGTTTGCCGTGGTATTGCTTGTTGTCATGGACGCGCGAGGTCGATGATTTTTTTCAGGTCATAATCCTTGTGCCCGCCGACGCGTTCAACCAATGCGGCCATGCGTTCATCAAGGGCTGGGCGATCAACCTTGTACAGCAATCCGGTGGGGATACGGCCTTCCTGTTTTGCTTTATTGACCACTTGCATCGCGGCGCTCAGGTCGGTTATGTCGTGACCGGTGTCCAGCTGGTTACAGGCGTTCCTGAAGACTACTGCGGTGTCGAGTTCATTGAAGGACGGGCACTGGGACAGTAGATTGATAAAGGAGAATCCTTTGTGCTCCATGCCTTCCTTGATCAGTTGTGCGCCCAGCTTGGCATTGCCGGCAAACGCTTGGCCGACATAAGTGGCGCCATAGGTGAGCATGTACAGTATCGGATCCAGAGGTTCTTCCATGCCGCCATACGGGGTGACGGCGGCTTTCATCTCCTCGCGCGAGGTGGGCGAGCATTGGCCCTTGGTCAAGCCGTAGACGTGGTTGTCCATCAGGATGTAGGTGATGTTGATATTCTTGCGCGCCAGGTGTGGCATGTGTCCGCCGCCGATGGAGAAGCCGTCGCCGTCGCCGCCGCTGACTACCACGGCGAGGTCGGGGCGCGCCAGATGGACGCCTGTTGCCACCGGACCGGCGCGGCCATGCAGGGTGTGCATCTTGTAGGAGTTGACGAAATAGGGCAGGCGCGAGGAACAGCCGATCCCTGAAACGCTTACCAGAAAATTCGGATCGACGCCGATTTCGGAAAGCGCGCGCAGCAGTCCGGTCAATACGCCGTAGTGGCCGCAACCGGCGCACCAGAATGAGGGTGTGGCTTCGTTTTTGTAATCCTTGGGCTTGAGATCAACCTGATGGAAATGGGGGTGTGGTTGAAGGGGTGCGTTCATGCCAATATCTCCTTGACTTTGTTTACTATCATCTCTGGCGTGAAAGGCATTCCGCCGCAAATGGTGTAGGACTCGGGGCGCAGCGAGGTTTCTGCGCGCACGAAATGGGCGAGTTGGCCTTGGAAATTGACTTCGGGCAACAACAGCCGTTTGCACGATGCGCCGAAGTCTTCGAACTGTTGCGCCGGCAGCGGGTTCAGCAGCTTGGGGTAGAAGCCCTTGACCTTGTAGCCTTCGGCGCGCAGGCGTTGCAAGGCTTCGCGCACCACGCCGATGGTACTGCCCCAGGCGATCAGGCCGAGATCCGCTGTGCCTGTACCATCCACCTCCGTCGGTGCAACATCGTTGATCACTCCCTTGAGCTTGCGGAAACGCTTGTCCTGCATGGCCTCATGGTTCGCCGACGTGTAACTGGGCAGGCCGGTTTCATCATGTTCGAGGCCGGTGGCGATGTGTCTGCCGCCGGGCGTGCCCGGATCAGCCATCGGCGAAATGCCGTCCCCGGTAAACTTGTAGCGTTGGTATTCGCCTTCGCCGTTCCAGCGTTTGCGTTCCACCAACTTGTAGTTATCCGGGTTCGGATAAGGTACGTTTTGGGTCGAGAACGCCAAAGAACCGTCGGAAAGCAGCAACACCGGACATTGGTATTTCTCGGCCAGATTGAATGCCACCACGGTCAAATCGATGCAGTCCTGAATGCTTTCCACGGACAGCACAATGCGTCCGGCATCGCCATGGCCGCCGTGTATCGCCAGGAACAGGTCGGACTGTTCATGCTTGGTCGGCAAGCCGGTGGAAGGGCCGCCGCGCTGGACGTCAACTACCACGCAGGGCAGTTCGGCCATGAACGCCATGCCCAGCATTTCGCTCATCAGCGACAGACCCGGTCCCGAGGTGGAGGTCATCGCCTTCTTGCCTGCGTAGGAGGCCCCCAGCACTTGGGAAATGGAGGCGATTTCGTCCTCGGCCTGGATCAGGGTGCCGCCGCGTTTGGGCAGGTGTTTGGCAACATAGATTGCGACTTCAGTCGCCGGTGTGATGGGATAGGCGGAGAAGAAATCCAGGCCCGCAATCAGCGCACCGAGGCCGATGGCGTTGTTGCCGGACATCACGATGACTTCGCGTTTGGACTTGGGTGTCCCGATGGTCCACGGGTCGGTCTTGCCCAGTGCCGAAGCCAGTTCGCGGCCGCGCTCCAGCGCGGCCAGGTTGCCCTTGACCACATCCTCGCCCTTGCGCGAAAACTTGGTGGTGAGCACTTCGCGCAGGGATTCCACGGGGATGTTGAACAGGACCGACAGCGCACCCATCGCCACCATATTTTTGGCGCGTGGATTGTTCAGCTCCTTGGCGGTCTGGGTCATCGGGATAGGGTAGGCGTGTACGCCGGGCGGAATGTCGGGCGTAAAGTCGCTCGGGCTGTCGTAAACGATAGTGGTGCCCGGTTTGAGGAAAGCCTTATTCATGTTGTAGGCTTCGCCGTTGAAGGCGCACAGGACATCGAAGGTGTCACCCTGGTTATACAGACGCTCGGTGCCGGCACGCACCTGGTACATGGCGTACCCACCCTTGATTTCGGCAGGGAAAGTCTTGAAAGTGTAAACATCGAGACCGGCGCGTGCACAGGCTTGGGTAATGAAATCACCCACCGAAATAACACCTTCGCCGCCTTCACCACCGATGCGGATGATCAGATCGTTTTTAGTTATACCTTGCATCTACTACTCCTCAGTAACACAGTGTTGGTGGGGAAATATGTCGTCCGCAGGCCCTATCCTGACGGATGCAGCAACAAGAAATACAGTGACAAAAATTTATAGTGACAAGAAATAATTATACCGAAAAAATATCATCGGAGTCATGCAAATTTTGGAGTGCGGAACTCTTGCCAGACCACGGCCTCAGGAGGGGTAATACATTTTTGGTGTTTTTCAGCCGGCTATTCGGATAATGGCATTTCAGCTTTTTCCGAACACCTTGGCAGCCGCCAACAACTGGGCATCCTGGCCTCGTGCACCCAGAAAAGATATTCCGATCGGGCAGCCGTCTTTTTCCAGCAGCGGCATCGAAACTTGCGGCAGTCCGGCAATGGTGGCGATGCAGGTATGCCGCATCGTGTTGAGGCGGGATGCCCTGGCTTCATCTATGGATCTGCCTTTCAGCGGCGCGATGCCGGGAGCGGTCGGAAAGACAATCAGAGTGCCGGGAGCAACAATATTTTCAATCTGGCGGGTTAACTGTTCTCTGACAAGTTTTTTCTGCTCCATGTCTTGCCGGGAGACAGAGGATATTTTTTCCAGCCTGCCGCGTATCTCTTCGCCGAAGGTATCGAGATTTCGTGAGATCCATTCGCCGTGCGCCTGGTTCAACTCCCACCATTGAATGTTTCTCAGCGCTTCGATCCAGGCCGAAAAATCGGGCTTGCCTATTTCGGTCTCGACAATCTCGACAGGCAATCTGGATAGCCTTTGAATAAAGGCGCCGTACTTCGATGCGAGGCCTTGATCCTTTGTGTCGAACAAGTCGCGCGCGATCACGAATTTATTGACCTTGAATTCCGGTATTCCGGCACCGAGCAAAACGCTGCCCACTCTTGCCAGCATATCCGGCGTCCTGGCAAACCAGCCGGCCACATCGAAGCTGGGCGCCATCGGATGAACGTTTTTCAACGAAATTGCTCCGTGGCTCGGGCGGATGCCATAGATGCCGCAATAAGATGCCGGTATGCGCATCGAACCGGCGGTATCGGTGCCCAAGGCAAAATCCACCAGACCACCCGCAACCGCTGCTGCGGAGCCGCTGGAAGAGCCGCCCGGAATTCTGTCCGGGCATTTCGAGTTCAGCGGCGTGCCATAGTGGAAGTTTTCGCCGTCGAGGGAAAATGCCATCTCGTCCGAAATGGTTTTGCCGAGCAGGGTGGCGCCTTCGTTCAACAATATTTCGACGGCGGGTGCGGTCGTTTGCGCTGCCGGATGCGTATTTTTCCAGCGGGGATTTCCGGCACCCGTGACAAATCCTTTGACATCGTAAAGCTCTTTCACCGCAAAGGTCAGCGAGGAAAGTTTTCCATTTTTGTTGGGTTCAACCGTGGCCATCTCGCCGGGGACAAAGGCATTGCAGGGGTCGGTTGGTATCATAAACAGCCTGCTAACGTATCCACACCGTCTTTGCATTCACGAATTCAAGCATCCCCAGCCTCGACAGCTCGCGCCCGTAGCCCGAAGCCTTCACGCCGCCGAACGGCAGGCGCGGATCGGACTTGACCATGCCGTTGATGAAGATGCAGCCTGCATGGATTTGCGTCGCCAACCGCTCGGCGCGCACGGTGTCGCGGCTCCAGATGGAGGAGCCGAGTCCGAAGCGGGTTTCGTTGGCGATGCGCAGCGCGTCCTGTTCGTCTGCGGCGCGAATGATGATCGCCACCGGGCCGAACAGTTCTTCGTGCCAGGCGCAGGTTGAAGCGGTGACTCGATCCAGGATCGAGGGCTGGTAAAAAAATCCTTCGCGCTGCGCCGGCTTGCAGCCGGTCACGGCGACCGCGCCTTGCGCGATGGAGTCGGTGACCTGGCGGTGCAGCGCATCGCGCAAGTCGAGGCGCGCCATCGGGCCGATTTGCGTGGCATCGTCCAGCGGATCGCCGAGCCTGAGCGCTTCCACCCTTGTCTTGAAGCGAAGCAGAAATTCATCCGCGATTTGCGGCACGACGATGAAGCGTTTGGCGGCGATGCACGATTGCCCGCAATTCATGAAGCGCGAAGCCATAGCCATGTTGACGGCCAATTCCATATCCGCGTCGTGCAGCACGATGAACGGGTCGGAGCCGCCCAGTTCCAGCACGCATTTTTTCAGGTGCTGCCCGGCGCATGCCGCCACTTTGCGCCCGGCGGTTTCCGAGCCGGTGAGCGTGACCGCATGCACATGCGGGCTGGCGATGGCATCGGCTGCTTGCTCGACTTCGATCATCAGTGTCGTGAACACGTATTCCATCAGGCCGCACTCGCGGAAGATGGCTTCTATCGCAAGCGCGCACTGCGGCACGTTCGGCGCGTGTTTCAGCGCTACCGTGTTGCCCGCCATCAGCGCCGGGGCGGTGGCGCGGAACACCTGCCAGAACGGGAAGTTCCACGGCATGATGGCGAACACCACGCCGAGCGGGTGATGCGCGATGTAGCTCTTGCCGGCATCCGATTCCACCAGTTCGGCGCGCATGAATTCTTCGCCATGCTGCGCGTAGTAGTCGCAGACACTGGCGCATTTTTCGACTTCGGCGCGGGATTCGCGCAGCGGCTTGCCCATCTCCTGGGTGATGAGGGTCGCGTAGCGGTCGCGTCGTGCGTGCAGATGCAGCGCCACATCGCGCAGCACTTTTGCGCGTTGGGTAAAAGGCGTTTGCGCCCAGGCTTGCTGGGCGCGGTGGGTTTTTTCCAGCGCCTGTTCCAAACGGGGAGTATCCCAACTGGCGTGGGTCTGGAGTATCTGGTTGGTGGTTGGGTTATGGCTGGTGTGTGGCATGGTCGGAATAAGGAGTTGTAAATATTATCCACCAATGCGGGCATCGCGCAGGTCGGGTTAGCGGTTTTTGCGTAACCCGACAAAACTATTCCTGTCTGTTGGGTTACGGTGCTGACAACTTCTCACAAGGCTTGCCTTGTAGAGAATTGCGTACCTTTGGTGCAAAAAGCATGCACCTGATGGAACTGCTAGCCATTCCACTAAGCGCTATAAAATATGCGCTAAGTGGCTGGTTATAACCCAACCTACAGATTTCAATTACGACTTCAGCGCGACGAACACTTCTTCCAGCATCTTCTTGGCGTCGCCGAACAGCATGCGGTTGTTCTCTTTGTAGAACAGCGGATTATCTACGCCCGCATAGCCTGAGGCCATGCTGCGCTTCATCACGATGGAGGTCTTGGCCTTCCATACTTCCAGCACCGGCATCCCGGCGATGGGGCTGTTCGGATCGTCTTGTGCCGCCGGGTTCACGATGTCGTTGGCGCCGATGACCATGGCGACGTCGGTATCCGGGAAGTCCTGGTTGAGTTCATCCATCTCCAGCACGATGTCGTAAGGCACTCTCGCTTCGGCCAGCAGCACGTTCATGTGGCCGGGCATGCGTCCGGCGACCGGGTGGATGCCGAAGCGCACGTTGACGCCTTTCTCGCGCAACAATTCGGTGATTTCGTAGACTGTATGCTGGGCTTGCGCCACCGCCATGCCATACCCCGGTACGATGATTACGTTCTTGGCTTCACGCAGCAGTTCGGCGGTCTCGATCGCATTGACCGGCACGGCTTCGCCGACCGGTTGCGCGCCGCTGCTAGGTGCTGCGGGCGCGCCGCCGCCGGTGCCGAAACCGCCCGCAATCACGCTGATGAAGTTGCGGTTCATCGCGCGGCACATGATGTAGGAAAGGATGGCGCCGCTCGAACCAACCAGCGCACCGATGACGATCAGCAGGTCGTTATTCAGCATGAAGCCGGTTGCCGCTGCCGCCCAGCCGGAGTAGCTGTTCAGCATGGACACCACCACCGGCATGTCGGCGCCGCCGATGGCCATCACCATGTGGATGCCGAACAGCAGCGCGATTACGGTCATCACGATCAACGGCGTCATGCCGGCGGATACCGATTCGGCGTGGAGGAAAGCACCGCCGAAATAGATCACGACCAGAAGACCTGCAAGGTTCAGCCAGTGGCGTGCAGGCAGCAACAGGGGTTTGCCGCCGATCATGCCCGAGAGTTTGCCGAAGGCGATGATGGAGCCGGAGAAAGTCACTGCGCCGATCAGGATGCCGACGTAGATTTCCACCTCGTGGATGGCCTTTTCGGCGCTGGTCAGGTTGGCCGCTGCCGATGGGTCTATGTAATTCGCGAACCCGACCAGACATGCGGCGAGGCCGACCAGGCTGTGCATCAGCGCGACCAGTTCAGGCATCTGCGTCATCTGCACTTTGCGCGCGGCGAAGATTCCGATGCTGCCGCCGGCCACCATGGAACCGACGATCCACGGGATGCCTGCTGCCGAGACGCGCGGGCCGAAGATGGTTGCCAGCACGGCGATGGTCATGCCGATCATGCCGTAGAGGTTGCCGCGCCGCGATGTCTCCGGATGGGAGAGACCGCCGAGGCTCAGGATAAAAAGTATCGTTGCACCGATATAGGAGACAGTTGCCAGGCTTGCAGACATGATTATTTACCTTACTTGCGGAACATCGCCAGCATGCGCTGGGTAACGGCGAAACCGCCGAACATATTGACTGCGGTGAGTGCCAGCGCGACGACTGCGAGCGCGAGGATGAGACCCCTGCCGCCCGCAACATCAGGCGGCGCGACCTGCACCAGCGCACCGATGGCGATGATGCTCGAAATGGCATTAGTTACGCTCATCAGCGGCGTGTGCAGTGCGGGAGTGACATTCCACACCACCATATAGCCGACGAAGCAGGCCAGCACGAATACCGTGAAGTGTCCGAGGAACGCTGCGGGCGCATAGGCACCGATGAACAGGAACAGCAGTGCGGCCACGCCGAACATGATCGCCAGCTTGCCTCCCGCCATCGGTTCGCTGCTGCCCCCGTGGCCGTGGCCCTTGGCGGCTGGCGCCGCTGGCTTGGCAGCCGGTTTGGCTGGTGCCGCCGGCAGCTTGGGTGCAGGTGCCGGCCAGGTGATGTTGCCTTCCTTGATTACGGTCAGGCCGCGGATGGCGTCGTCGTCCATGTTGACGTTGATGAGGCCGTCCTTGGTCTTGCACAGTTCCTCGGTGAGGCGGAACAGGTTGGTGGCATACAGCGTGGAAGACTGCTTGGCCAAACGACTGTTCAGATCGGTGTAACCGACGATGGTCACGCCGTGCTTCATCACTGCCTGGCCGGGCTCGGTCAGTTCGCAGTTGCCGCCCCTCTCGGCCGCCATGTCGACGATGACGCTGCCCGGCTTCATGCTCTGCACCATCTCGGCGGTGATCAGCTTGGGCGCGGGCTTGCCGGGAATCAGCGCGGTGGTGATGACGATGTCTGCCTCCTTGGCCTGCTTGGCGTACATCTCGCGCTGGGCCTGCTGGAAGCCCTCGCTCATTACCTTGGCGTAGCCACCGCCGCCGGAACCTTCTTCCTCATAATCGACCTTCACGAATTCGCCGCCCAGCGACTTGACCTGGTCGGCCACTTCGGCACGCGTGTCGTTGGCGCGCACGATGGCGCCCAGGTTGGCGGCGGTGCCGATCGCAGCCAGGCCGGCCACGCCGGCACCGGCGATGAAGACCTTGGCCGGCGGCACTTTGCCGGCGGCGGTGATCTGGCCGTTGAAGAAGCGGCCAAAGACGTTGGCGGCCTCGATGACGGCGCGGTAGCCGGCAACGCCAGCCTGTGAGGTCAAGGCATCCATCTTCTGGGCGCGGCTCAACATGCGCGGCAGCGCGTCGATGGCCAGCACGGTGGCCTTCTTCGCCGCCAGCTGCTGCATCAGTTCCGGGTTTTGTGCAGGCCAGATAAAGCCGATCAAGGTACCGCCTTCGCGCATCAGCCCAACCTCGGCACTCGTCGGGACGGTCACCTTGAACACGATGTCGGACGCAGCCCACAGCTTGGCCGCATCGGAAACGATCCCGGCACCGGCAGCGCGGTAGGTATCGTCACTGAAATTTGCCGCGTCCCCGGCGCCGGACTCCACGGCAACCGTGAAACCCAGCTTGATGAGTTTTTCAACGACATCCGGCACGGTGGCAACGCGCTTTTCCCCTGCGGCTGTTTCCTTGGGAATCCCTATCATTAAAGGCATGTAGTCTTCCGTTTCAATAAAATTATTAATTGTTCTTGGGTTGTTCATTCATGTAGCACCCCGTCAAAAGGCCACGGTTAAAAAGCCGTGGCCGGAGGCGCGAAAACGTGATGGTACTTCAAAAATCTTCAGGCCAGCAACCTTCTTTTTACTACCTTCTTCCTGCCCGCAATTACACCACTGTTTGCATAAAACAGTTACTCAGGAAAAGAACCGCTGACGGGCATCGTCCGGGATGTCCATTCCCGTGGCTTGCGCACGTTGCAACAGTTCCCAGTAATAGCGGTAAGAAGCGCGATCATGCAGCGTTCCTTCCTGCTGGATAGGTCCCCAAGCCGCGTTCTGGGCGGCGATCAGCAAGGTGGCGGCCTCATTCACTTCCGCGAAATCCGGGCGCATGGCTTCGACGATGGGCTGAATCTGGTTCGGGTGGATGCTCCACATGCGCAGGAAACCGAATTCCATCCGGGCGCGGCGTGCATCTTCCCGCACCACATTTGCGTCGCGTATTTCGGTGGTGACATTGTGGCTGGGCACGATGCCGTTGCCCAGCGCGGCGGCGGCGATCTCGCACTTGGCGCGCGCGACCAGCGCATGTTCGAACTGGCCGGGCGAGCGCATGGCGGAGGAGGGAACGGCGCCGTGATAGCCGGAGACGAAATCCATGAGGCCGAAGTCCAGGGTCTCGACATGGGGCAGGCGCGCGATCTCCCATGCATTATGCAGCGCGCCTGGCGTCTCGATCAGCACATGGACGGGAATCTCGCGGACAATGCCGTAACGGCTCCTCAGCCCGTCGAGTACAGCGATCTGCGTCAGGACATTGTCGGCAATTTCCGGCTTGGGCAGCACGATATAGGCTACACGCTGCCCGGCCTGGCCAATGATGGTTTCCAGTTCGTCGCGCCAGGCCGGATGCCTGACGTCATGGATGCGCACACCGATGCGGCCGAAGCGGTTTTCGCCGGACAGGATCAGCCCGGCGATCATGGCTGCATGCTCCCGCTCTTTGCCTGCGGGGGCACCGTCCTCGCAGTCGGCGGTGATGTCGAAGACCGGCTGCGCATTGACCGATAAATCGGCTTGAATCTGGAGCGCCTTGTTCAGCAGCTTCTCGCTGCCGGCAAAATGCTCGCACGCGGCAAGCTGCGGGAATGGCCGGCTGCCCGCATAGAGCACGTCGGATGGGAGGAGGTGGTTCATGTAAGGGCGTCTCTAAGAATTGCGCATCGTGCGAATTTACCTCGAAGAGGATAGCTTTGCATAGCCGCCCGACTAAGAACTTGTCCGTAAATAACTGTGCGGATTGATCCGCACGGAATGGCGCAACATAGGCGAATGAATTCGCCCCTACAGAAGAATTGCTTATTTACGGACAAATTCTAAGTTGGCAAACTACGCTAACCAAGTCACTGGCCAACGCCAGCAAGTCGTTGGTTATTGTACTCTTTGGGTATGAAACATTCGGGCTAAATATTATCACATGGCGGCCTCTAAAAATTCTGGGCTTGCCTCTTCCGCTGCAAGAAAATTCGCCACATAAGGACTGGCGAGAATGCATGGCAGTTGACGATGCTGTTTGTGCTGTGTAACTTGTATTCAGGCAGGGAGAAACTGCACAAAGCGGGCAACAGGCTCATTGGAAGCCTCGGTAGGGGCATAATAACTCGAAATGAATCGCCTTGACCGGCAAAAATTGCATATACAAACTTTTAAAGTTGTGTGCCTGGAATAATTTGAAATCGATTAAATCTGCGCTTCCCTTGTATACTTTTAGCAAATGACTCGAACTCTCGCCGCCTTGCTGCTCGCCATACTCTGCTCCAGCTGCGCCATGCCGGGGCGCAATGTCACTGCCACCAGCATTCAAGTGGACAGTGCCAGCATAGGGCGCAAGGTTCTGGCAGAGGTGCCATTGGAGTCGGCCATGGAGCGCTTCGAGATGGTGAACCGCGAAGGACACCAGGTTTCCTATGTGGCATTTACCGATACCGATTATGGAGGCCTGTTCTTTCTCGACAACAAGCTCTACGGCACTGTCTCGAAGCGCGACACACGCATTTTCTACAGTTGCCGTGGCTACGCGTCGGCTACGCATTATTACTGGGCGCGCGATGCGTTGGACTGGATCGATTCGCTTATGGCGGCAACCACACCTGTTACCAGCGTGACGCTTAACTTTTCCGGCAAGACCGCTATGCAGAGCATCAAAGAAGTGGCCAGCAACCCGGTTCTGTCAGCCGTGAAATCGCTGGTGGGTATGGGCGCCAATCCCCTCAGTATTTTTAATACCCTGAACACGACACGCAGTGATGCGGTGGAGTACAGGAGCTATAAAGATACGCTGCAGGCAATGAACGATCTGATGCCGGGGGATGGCGAGGACAAGCTGGCGAAAATCGTGCGTCCTGAAGATATGTCTTTCACCAGCGACGGTGTAGTGATGGCGTACCCGAGCTTTTTGCAGGATTTCTACGTTAATGACGGGGTCGTTAAGGTGCGCCAGCAGCCTTCGTTCTACCAGCTATCGCACCTCCATGCCGCGATCTTCTATGTTCCCAACATGCACTGGAATCTATGCAAACCGTACGACTGGCGTCAGGCCATGCCACCGGACTGGGATGGCAAAGAGACGGGAAACATCCATGCCGGCAAGACATCCAGACAATAACATTGGCTCAGGCGCAAGCTGATAAGTGCTATAGGTTCGGCACACTTTATCCATGAATCCGTTCGCATTGAGCCTGTCGAAATGTGTACGGATTCATGTGCTTCGACATGCTCAGCACGAACGGTGGTTTAGTTTAATCCGTGCCGGATCAATAGGGATGGTTATTGAGCCGCAAGGCAAACTTCCTGATCTCGTCTCATGTTCCGATACGGCCTTGCCCGGTACGAACGGCCAAAAGCACTGGCACTACCCTGCGCTTCTGGCTGATCCGGATTTATTGAATCTCGACCAGTGTCTCATCCGGCGCCACGCTGTCGCCTTTCTTGACATGGACGCTGATCACGATGCCGCTGATGGGTGCCTGGATTTCGTTTTCCATTTTCATGGCTTCGATGACCAGCACGCCATCTCCTGCTTCGACTTTGTCCCCGGCCTTGACCTTGACATCGACGATGGTGCCGGGCATGGCGGTCGCCACACAGCCTTGGTGGGATGGGCGCGGGCGGTCAGCACCTGGCGCTGATGTGGCGGATTTTTTCTTGCCGTTGCTCTTCTCGCCGGAAACCTCGATTTCATTCAGGGTCTCGACCATGACTTCTTCCGAGATGCCATCGACGGAGACGTAGAACGGGCGCTGTGCTTCCCCGCGGTGTCCGCTGCCGGTGAGCCTGATATGGAAGGTTTCACCATGCAGTGTCACCTTAAATTCGTTGGGCGCATAACGGTCGGAGGAGGGCGCTGCGGCTCCCTTGAGCAGCAAGGGCTCAACATTGAGTGAACCGGCATTGCGCTCTTGCAGGAAAGTTTTTGCCAGCTCCGGGAACATGGCGTAAGTGAGGACATCTTCCTCGCTCTTGGCCAGGTCTTCGCATTCGATCCTGAGCCTGTTCATCTCGTCTTCCAGCAGGTCCGCAGGGCGGCAGGCCACGACTTCCTCATCGCCGACCGCAAGTTTCTTGACCTGTTCGTTGACCTTGCCCGGCGCCTTGCCGTAGTGGCCGAGCAGATAGCTCTTGACCTCGTTGGTGACCGATTTGTAGCGCGTACCGGTCAGCACGTTCATGACGGCCTGCGTACCGACTATTTGCGAGGTTGGCGTAACCAGTGGCGGGTAGCCCAAGTCCTCGCGCACGCGCGGGATTTCGGCCAGCACTTCGTTCATGCGCTCGAGCGCGCCCAGTTCCTTGAGCTGGTTGGACAGGTTGGAGATCATACCGCCCGGCACATGGTTGACCAGCACGCGCGTATCCACGCCGGTGAAGGCGCTTTCGAACTGCCAGTATTTCTGGCGGACTTCGGTGAAGTAAGAGGTAATTTCCTGCAGTGCAGCCAGGTCGAGGCCGGTGTCGTATGGTGTGCCTTGCAGCGCGGCGACGATGCTCTCGGTCGAGGAGTGGCTGGCGCCTTCGCCGAAGGAGGAGTTGCAGGTGTCCAGCATGGTGGCGCCTGCTTCCACCGCCTTGAGGAAACACATGGAAGACAATCCCGAGGTGGAATGGCTGTGCAGGTGGATGGGCAGGCTCACGGCTGCACAAACGGCCTTTACCAGCTCGGTGGTTTTGTAGGGCGTGAGCAGGCCGGCCATGTCCTTGATGGCGATGGTGTCGCAGCCCATGGCTTCCATTTCACGCGCCAGCGCAACGAATTGCGGAATGTCGTGCACCGGGCTGGTGGTGTAGCTGATGCAGCCCTCGGCATGTTTACCGGCTTTCTTCACCGCTTCGATGGAGACGCGCAGATTGCGCAGGTCGTTCATGGCGTCGAAAATGCGGAACACGTCTATGCCGTTGTCTGCGGATTTCTTCACGAACGCGCGCACCACATCGTCGGAATAGTGGCGGTAGCCGAGCAGGTTCTGCCCGCGCAGCAGCATCTGGATACGGCTGTTCGGCAATGCCTTGCGCAGTTTCTGGATACGCTCCCACGGGTCTTCTTTCAGGAAACGCACGCAGGAATCGAAGGTCGCGCCCCCCCAGGCTTCAAGCGACCAGAAGCCGATGTTATCCAGCTTGGGGCAGATGGGCAGCATGTCGTCGGTGCGCATGCGTGTCGCGATCACGGATTGATGGCCGTCGCGCAGGACTAATTCGGAAATAAGGGTTTTTGCCATGGTGTTAACTTGCTTGGGTTAGGTTGGAATTAACGGGCTATACAAATGTACCGCCCACGATAGTAAACTAAAATTTGCCCGTTGGCCGCAAGCTCGAAACTTCGCTTCGCTCGTTTTTCCTCTCCCCATCCCTCTCCCATAGGGCGAGGGGGACAAGGTGTCGCTTTGCGACGCTCATGTTATATGCCTTCGTGCGCCGCGATGACGGCGGAGATAACTGCCGCCCTCAGTTCCGGCGGAATCCTGGTGGCGTAATCGATCAGCTCCGGGTGGGATTCCACGAAGCCGGTATTGAAGTCCGCATTCTTGAAGTCGGGGTGCTTGAGGATTTCCTGATAATACGGCATGGTCGTCTTGACGCCGTAGATCACCATGTCGCTGAGCGCACGGCGACCGCGTTCCACGACCCCATCCCAGGTGAGCGCCCAGACGGTGAGCTTGGCGCACATGGAGTCGAAATAGGGCGGGATGACATAGCCGCTGTACATGGCGGCATCGATGCGCACACCGGGGCCGCCCGGCGCATAGTAGCGCGTGATCTTGCCGAAGCTCGGCAGGAAGCCGTTCTTCGGGTCTTCCGCATTGATGCGGAACTCGATGGCGTAGCCGCGAAATTTCACGTCTTCCTGCTTGTATTGCAGCTCGAGGCCGTCGGCGATGCGAATCTGCTCCTGCACGATGTCGATGCCGGTGATGGTTTCCGTCACGGTGTGTTCGACCTGGATGCGGGTGTTCATTTCCATGAAATAAAAATTGTTGTCCTGGTCGAGCAGGAACTCGATGGTGCCAGCATTCTCATAGCCCACGGCGCGGGCAGCCTTGACGCCCAGGCTGCCGATGTATTCGCGCTGCGCCTGGGTGATCTGCGGCGAGGGCGCAATCTCGATCAGTTTCTGGTTGCGGCGCTGGATGGAGCAGTCGCGCTCGAACAGATGAATGATGTTGCCGAGGCTGTCGCACAGCACCTGCACTTCGATGTGCCTCGGGTTGACCACGCATTTTTCCAGAAAGACTTCCGGCTGGCCGAAGGCCTTGCTGGCCTCCGAAATTACGCGCTCGTAGTTGCTGACCAGGTCTTTATCGCTGTCGCAACGGCGGATGCCGCGCCCGCCACCGCCATTGGTGGCCTTGAGCATGACGGGGTAGCCGATTTTTTTGGCCAGCGCACGAGCCTCTTCAACATCGGCAAGGTTGCCGTCGCTGCCCGGCACGCAAGGAATACCGGCGGCCAGCATGGCGTTGCGCGCCTGCACCTTGTCGCCCATCTGGCGGATCACGCCCGCATCCGGGCCGATGAATTTAATGCCACGACGCGCGCAGATCTCGGCCAGTTCGGGGTTCTCCGAAAGGAAACCATAGCCCGGATGCAGCGCATCGCACCCCGAGGTAACCGCCAGATTGACGATGTTATGCGCGTTGAGATAGCCGGCAACCGGCTCGGAACCGATGTGGTAGGCCTCATCCGCTTTTTTTACGTGCAGCGCATGACGGTCGGCATCAGTATAAATAGCGACCGACTTGATGCCCATTTCCGAGCAGGCGCGCACAATGCGCACGGCGATTTCACCGCGGTTGGCGACGAGTATTTTTTTTATCACAAATTATCCCGGGTCCGTAATTGGGTAGCACGCTTCTGTGAAGCTCTGCCTGGATTCTCCAATTTGGCATTATAGCGGCATCGTCCTGCCGTGCTCAATCACAATTCAAATTGCCCCGTGGCTATCGCCGTAGTTGTGCGGGAATGGATAGGCCACTGTCCCCACTGCAATTGGATCAGCCTGCGGCTGCATTTATGACACAGTAAGACTATTGATGATCCGGCACCAATAATGCAGCACGTCATACCCGCGAAGGCGGGTATCCAGTGGCGCACAAAGCGCGCCACTATTTGTTTCTGCTGGATTCCGGGTCAAGCCCGGAATGACGGCAGTAATGCTGTTTAAGTACCGGAACAATAACGTGAAACTCGCGAAGCGATAACCAGAAACTTGCCCGCGCACCCGCAGGAGGAAAACGGATATGGCGGGTTCATGATTGGGGGTGACGCAATTGCCATCCGCCAGGTATGTTTCACCGGACTCATCGCTTTCCGCAGTGGCTCAAACAACAAGCGCTCCCTTAACGTCTTGCGAGTTTATGTGGTATCTTGCGCGTGTTCGTTGCGTGTCCTGGGTTTCGAGAAAACATGAGCCTGCTCTCCCTGATTGCCTCCCTGCTGCTGGAACAACTGCACCCGCTTGCTTCGCGCAAGTACCTGTACGCGTGGCTGAACGGCTATGTGCATTTTTTTCAGCAGCACTTCAATGCGGGCCAGCACAGGCACGGCAAGATCGCGTGGCTGGTTGCGGTGTTGCTGCCGTTGTCCGGCTCGGCGGCGCTGTACTGGCTGCTGTATCGCGCGCATCCGGTGTTTGCCTGGGCGTTCAGCGTGCTGGTGCTGTACCTCACCATGGGCTTCCGCCAGTTCAGCCACTACTTCACCGACATCCATCAGGCGCTGCGCGACGACGATCTGGAAAAGGCGCGCAGCCTGCTTTCCACCTGGCGCGGGATGCCGTGCCACGAACTGAATGCCGGGGAAGTGGCGCGCGTCACCATCGAAGAGGCGCTGCTGGCCTCGCATCACCATGTGTTCGGCGTGATGGCGTGGTTCGTGATTACCATGCTGCTGGGGCTGGGTCCTGCGGGTGCGGTGCTGTATCGCCTGGCGCTATTGCTGAATGCGCGCTGGGGCAAGCAGGATGACACCGAGTTCAGCGAGTTCGGTATCTTCGCGCGGCAGGCTTATCACTGGATGGAATGGCTGCCGCTGCGCCTGACTGCCGCCACCTTCGCCATCGTCGGCGATTTCGAGGATACCGTGTATTGCTGGCGCACCCAGGCGCAAAGCTGGCCCGACCCGGAAGCGGGTATCGTGCTGGCCAGCGGCGCGGGGGCGCTCGGCGTGCGCCTCGGCTCACCCATCCCGCAAGGCGGCCTGCCGTTCGACCGCCCGGAACTGGGCATGGGCGACGATGCCGACGCCGATTTCATGCAAAGCACGGTGGGGTTGGTGTGGCGCGCGCTGGTATTCTGGATGGTGCTGCTGTTGTTGTTGAGCCTGGCAACCCTGGTGGGAAGCTAGCAATGACTGGAAAATCGCACTGGGAAAAGGTTTACCAAGCAAAGCCGGCCACTCAGGTGAGCTGGTTTCAGGAACACGCCGAACGCTCGCTGCAATTCATCCGCAATACCGGCGTGGCAAAAGATGGGCACATCATGGATGTCGGCGGCGGAGCTTCCACGCTGGTGGACGACCTGCTGCGCGGGGGATATCGCAATCTGACGGTGCTGGATATTTCTGCCGCCGCGCTGCAAGCCGCGCAGAAGCGCCTTGGTGCCGCAGCCGATAAAATTCACTGGCTGGAAGCCGATATTACCCAAGTGGAACT
>JAQTOM010000017.1:0-5076 GCA_028713345.1 Gallionellaceae bacterium
GTGGTCGCCGCATTCGATTTCGATGGCACGCTGACGCGACGCGATACGCTGTTGCCGTTCCTGTTATACCTGCTTGGCGGCGCGCAAGTCATGCGCCACGCACTGCTGTTGTCGCCGACGCTGGCAGGTTACGGCCTGGGTTTGATCAACAACGGCATCGCCAAGGAACGGGTATTCGTCCAGTGCCTCGCCGGAATGGAAATGGATGAATTGCAACAGCAAGGCGAGCGCTTCGCGGCGCTGGTGCTGCCGGGGCTGCTGCGGCAGGAAGCGCTGCAACGTCTGGAATGGCACCGGCAGCAGGGGCATCGCTGCGTGGCGATCAGCGCGTCGCTGGCGCTTTATGTGCAACCCTGGGCGCTAAGGGCAGGCTTCGATGGCGTGATCGCCACGCATCTGGAAACGCGGGAGGACGGGCGCATCAGCGGAAAACTGTCGGGGAAGAACTGTTTCGGTATCGAGAAAGTCAGGCGGCTTGAAGCATTGCTCGGCCCGAGGAGCGGCTATACGTTGTATGCTTACGGCGACAGCCGGGGCGACAAGGAATTATTGTCCAGCGCCGATTATGCATACTACCGGCAATTTCCAGAATGAATGAAAATTAATGTTTGAACTATTGCGCCTGATGCGCCCCCACCAGTGGGTAAAAAACACGTTCGTGTTTATCGGCCTGTTGTTCGGCCATGCCTGGCACGACCCCGGTCTGGTTTCCACCGTGGTGATGGTGTTTGCCGCGTTCTGCCTGGTGTCCAGCGCCGTCTACATCATCAACGACATGGTTGACCTGGAGCAGGACAGGCTTCATCCCAAAAAATGCCAGCGGCCACTGGCTTCCGGTCGGGTATCCAGCATGGCTGCCGCTGTGCTCGCCGGGTTGCTCGGTGTGCTTGGCCTGGGGCTGGCCTATGTAGCGTCAAAAATCGTGGCCATTATCCTGGTGGCCTATGCGCTGATGAATATCGCCTATTCTCTGCGGCTCAAGCATGTGGTGATCCTGGATGTTTTCATTATCGCCACCGGTTTCATGCTGCGTATTCTCGCCGGCACGCTCGGGGTCGGCATTCCTCCCTCGCAATGGCTGCTGCTGTGCGGCCTGATGGTGACGCTGTTTCTTGGTTTCACCAAACGCCGCGCGGAAATCATCGCACTGTCCGAAGACAAGGCTGCCCACCGCAAGGTGCTGGAGCATTACAGCCCGGTGCTGCTGGACAAGATGATAGTGATTACCTCCGCCGGATTGATCATGAGCTACAGCCTGTACACCATGAATCCCGATACCATGCGCATCCACGGCACAGCCAACCTGATCTACACCGTGCCGTTCGTGATGTACGGCGTATTCCGTTACATTTACCTGCTGCACCACCAGCGCCGGGGAGGCGACCCATCCCACGACCTGGTACGCGATATTCACCTGATAGGCGTTGTTGGCGTCTGGCTGGCCGTCACCATTTTGCTGATCGCATAAGGCATGGCTCATACCGTTCTGAGCGGATGGCGTTTCCGCGCGCTGCTGCTGATCGTGCTGCTGAGTGCGATAGGCTATCTGGCGTTTTCCCTGTGGGGCGGCTGGCAGGAAGTCGTGGCGGCTACTGTCCGGGTGGGGCTGACAGGCACGGCCATTGCGCTCGCGCTCTCGCTGGTCAATTACGGGCTGCGCTTCCTGCGCTGGCAAAAGTATCTTGCCCTGCTGGGGCATCGCGTTTACTGGCCGGAAAGCCTGCGCATTTATATCGGCGGATTCGGTTTTACCATCCTGCCGGTCAAGGTCGGCGAGACGATACGCAGCGTGTTTCTCAAGCAGCATGGCGTTTCCTATCCGGAAAGCCTGGCGGCCTATTTTTCGGAACATTTTTCCAATTTCATCAGCATGCTGTTGCTGGCTGCCGTCGGGCTGTGGGTTTACCCCCAGGCCAAGCCGCTGGTGGTGATTCTTGCCGCGTTGATCCTGGCCGCCCTGATTGTTCTACAGCAAACCAGATGGCTGCAAGCGCTGGAAACCATCGCGCAAAACAGGCTG
Organism: Gallionellaceae bacterium; assembly: GCA_028713345.1. Classification (GTDB taxonomy): domain Bacteria; phylum Pseudomonadota; class Gammaproteobacteria; order Burkholderiales; family Gallionellaceae; genus JAQTOM01. The sequence goes on from JAQTOM010000017.1 coordinate 2,021, forward strand.
CCTGCCCGTCTGGCACGCCTGGTCACGCACAGTATAGAAATCGTGCTGCATTCGGGGCGCTGTTTCCGCCTGCCCATGCTGCTGCAAGGCATCGCGCTTGGGGTCGTGGCTTGGGGTGCGGAGGGCGTGGCTTTCTACTACATCATGCATATCCTCGGCAGTGACCTTTCGCTCCAGGCCGCCCTGTTTATCTATGCCTTCTCCATGCTGGTCGGTGCGCTCAGCTTTCTCCCCGGCGGCCTCGGCGGCGTGGAAGCCACCATGGTCGCGCTGCTCATGCTGAACCACATCGCGCAACCGCAGGCCGTAGCCGCCACCGTGCTGATCCGTTTGGCCACATTATGGTTTGCCGTGGCTTTGGGGGTTATTGCGCTGGTCATGCCTGCACGGAAGAGGAAACGCTAGTGCCATACCGCGCGCGGCAGTCAGGCATGCTATTACTCAGGAAGCTTTAGCCAAGGCATACTCAAAAACCAGGAGCAATGTTGGGGATAATCCAAAACACTACAAACAAAAATAAACAGTTGCCAAGACGGATAAGCCTTCATATAATGCGCGCCTTTTATCGCAAGCGAATTCTTAAGGAGTTTTCATGGCAAACAGCGCACAAGCAAGAAAGCGCGCAAGACAAGCGGACAAACAGCGCGGACATAACACGAGCCTGCGCTCGGAACTGCGCACCGCAATCAAGACTGTGGCGAAAGCCATTGCAGCAGGCGACAAAGCGGCGGCACAAGCTGTTTTCAGCAACTCCACCAGCATTGTGGATTCCATCGCCGACAAGAAGATCATCCACAAGAACAAGGCTGCGCGCCACAAGAGCCGCCTGTCTGCGGCGATCAAGGCGATGGCTTAACGCCTTTACCCAGCCTCACCAAAAAAGCCGACATGTTTCTGTCGGCTTTTTGTTTTTGATACATGATTAATTTTCCCCTTGCGTGGCAAGGGCAATTTGGCCCAATATACGCATCCACATGGACTGATCACGGCGGCTTTGCCGCCGTCTTTTATTTATATGTCGCACTTGATGAACACCTATGCCCGCCTGCCCGTCGCGTTTACGCACGGTGAAGGCGTCTGGCTGTGGGATAGCAACGGCAAGCGTTATCTGGACGCGCTGGCCGGTATCGCTGTCAATACGCTGGGTCACGCCCATCCGCGTTTCACCGCCGCGCTGAATGCGCAGGTCGCCAGGTTAATCCACGTATCCAACGTCTATCAGGTTCCCGAGCAGGAACAGCTTGCCGACAAGTTGTGCGCACTGTCCCGCATGGACGAGGTGTTCCTGTGCAATTCCGGCTGCGAGGCCAATGAAGCGGCAATCAAGCTGGCGCGCATGGTTGGCCACCACAAGGGCATTGAGACGCCCCACATCATTGTGATGGAAAAAGCCTTTCACGGACGCACGCTGGCCACCCTCTCCGCCACCGGCAGCCGCAAGGTGCAGGCCGGTTTCGAGCCGCTGGTAAAAGGGTTCGTGCGCGTGCCTTACGATGATCTCGATGCCATCCGCCAAGTCGCCGAGCACAACCACGAGATCGTGGCGGTGCTGGTCGAACCTATTCAGGGCGAGGGCGGCATCCGCACGCTGGATATTCATTATCTCGAACAACTGCGGAAAATCTGCGATCAGCACGACTGGCTGCTGATGCTGGACGAAGTGCAATGCGGCTTGGGCCGTACCGGAAAATGGTTCGCGCACCAGCACACCAGCATCCTGCCGGACGTGATGACCCTGGCCAAAGGACTCGGCTCGGGCGTACCCATTGGCGCCTGTCTGGCCGCAGGCAAGGCGGCAGGCACCTTCAAGCCGGGCAATCATGGTTCGACTTTTGGAGGCAACCCGCTGGCCAGTGTGGCTGCCATCACCACGCTGACCATCATGGAGCAGGACAAGCTGCCGGATCAGGCCGCGACCTTGGGCAACTTCCTGCTGCAAGGTTTTCATGAGCGCCTGGGTCAGATTGCCGGAGTGGTTGACATACGCGGCCAGGGGTTGATGATCGGCATCGAGCTGAACCGGCCATGCGGCGATCTGGTGCAGCGTGCACTGGGGCAGGGGCTGCTCATCAATGTCACGGCGGACAATGTCATCCGGCTGCTGCCATCGTTGGTGTTCACCCGGGCAGAAGCGCAGCAGTTGCTGGATATGCTCTGCCCGCTGGTGACTGATTTCCTGTCGCAAGGCATATAACATGGACATCAAACATTTTTTGCAATTTAAAGACCTGAGCCTTGCCGAGCTTGAGCACGTGTTCGAGCGCAGCCGCATCATCAAGCAGCGCTTCAAGGCATACCAGACCTACCATCCGCTGGCGGACCGCACGTTGGTGATGATTTTCGAGAAGAGCTCCACGCGTACGCGCCTGTCGTTCGAGGCCGGGATGCAGCAACTCGGCGGCAATGCCATCTATCTCAACACGCGCGATTCGCAACTGGGGCGCGGCGAGCCGGTGGAAGACGCGGCACAAGTCATCTCGCGCATGAGCGACCTGGTGATGATCCGCACCTTCGAGCAGGATATCATCGAACGCTTTGCCGCCAATTCGCGTGTGCCGGTGATCAACGGCCTGACCAACGAATACCATCCGTGCCAGATACTGGCCGACATCTACACCTACATCGAGCAGCGCGGCAGCATCCAGGGCAAGACCGTGGCGTGGATCGGCGACTCCAATAATGTGTGCAACACCTGGCTGCAGGCGGCGGAAGTGTTCGGTTTCAATGTGCATGTTTCCACCCCGCCCGGCTATGAAGTGGAACCCGAGCGTGCCGGACTGTTCGGCGAGGACAACTACGAAGAATTTGCCGATCCGATGGATGCTGCGCGCGGCGCCGATCTGGTGACCACCGATGTGTGGACCAGCATGGGCTTCGAGCGCGAGAACGATGCGCGCCGCAAGGCCTTCGCCGACTGGATCGTGGATACGGAAATGATGTCCGTAGCCAAGCCGGATGCGCTGTTCATGCACTGCCTGCCCGCGCATCGCGGTGAGGAAGTGGATGCGGCAGTGATCGACGGTCCGCAGAGCGTAGTATGGGATGAGGCGGAAAAC
>JAQTOM010000017.1:5176-6730 GCA_028713345.1 Gallionellaceae bacterium
ATGAGCGACATCAAAAAAGCCGTCCTCGCCTACTCCGGCGGACTGGACACCTCGGTGATCCTGAAATGGTTGCAGGACACCTACCAATGCGAAGTGGTCACCTTCACCGCCGATCTCGGCCAAGGTGAAGAGCTGGAACCGGCGCGCGCCAAGGCACTGAAGATGGGCATCAAACCGGAAAGTATTTTCATTGACGACTTGCGCGAGGAATTCGTGCGTGACTTCGTGTTCCCGATGTTCCGCGCCAATACCATCTACGAGGGCGAATACCTGCTCGGCACCTCCATCGCACGTCCGCTGATCGCCAAGCGCCTGATCGAGATCGCCAACCAGACCGGCGCGGAGGCTATCTCGCATGGCGCGACCGGCAAGGGCAACGACCAGGTGCGTTTCGAGTTGGGCGCTTATGCACTGAACCCGAACATCAAGATCATCGCGCCGTGGCGCGAGTGGGATTTGTTGAGCCGCGAGAAATTGATGGCCTACGCCGAGCAGCACGGCATTCCGGTGGACATGAAGCACAAGCAGGGCGGCTCGCCCTACTCGATGGACGCGAACCTGCTGCACATTTCCTTCGAGGGTCGTCATCTGGAAGACCCTGCCGCCGAAGCCGAAGAAAGCATGTGGCGCTGGACGGTGTCGCCGGAAGCTGCGCCCGATGCTGCGGAATATCTCGACATCGAATTCGAGCGCGGCGACATCGTCGCGCTCAACGGAACAAAGATGTCGCCCGCCCAGGTGCTGGCTAAACTCAATACACTCGGCGGCAAGCACGGTATCGGGCGCCTCGATTTGGTGGAAAACCGCTATGTCGGCATGAAGTCGCGCGGCTGTTACGAAACCCCCGGCGGCACCATCATACTCAAGGCGCACCGCGCCATCGAATCCATCACGCTGGACCGCGAAGTGGCGCATTTGAAAGATGACCTGATGCCGCGCTACGCCAGCATGATCTACAACGGCTACTGGTGGAGCCCCGAGCGCAAAGCCGTGCAGACGCTGATCGACCACACGCAGCAGAATGTCAACGGCTGGGTGCGCGTCAAGCTGTACAAGGGCAATGTGATCGTCGTTGGGCGCGACTCAAAGACCGATTCGCTGTTCGATTCGAGCATCGCCACCTTCGAGGATGACAAGGGCGCCTACGACCAGAAAGATGCGGCGGGTTTCATCAAGCTCAATGCGCTGCGCCTGCGCATCGCGGCCAAATTGGACAACAGGAAATAAAGGAAAATCATGCCGGATAAATTCGATAACGTCAGCGTAGTCAAAAAAGCCAATGTATTTTTCGACGGCAAGTGCGTATCGCACTCCGTACTGTTCCCCGATGGCACACGCAAGACCGTCGGCATCATCATGCCGGGCAGCCAGCTCGTTTTCAACGTAGGCGCGCCGGAACTGATGGAAATCACCAGTGGCACATGTGAAGTGAAGATTGCCGGAGAGCCTGCGTTCAAGACCTATACCTCGGGCGCCAGTTTCAAGGTGGCGGCGAACAGCAGCTTCGAGATTCACGCCAAGGATGAAGTAAATTATGTTTGCAGTTTTGGTTGA
>JAQTOM010000017.1:6830-30320 GCA_028713345.1 Gallionellaceae bacterium
AGTGAAGATTGCCGGAGAGCCTGCGTTCAAGACCTATACCTCGGGCGCCAGTTTCAAGGTGGCGGCGAACAGCAGCTTCGAGATTCACGCCAAGGATGAAGTAAATTATGTTTGCAGTTTTGGTTGAAAGGGAGTTCCCTCACCCCTCCGCCCCTCTCCCGGGGGAGAGGGTGCCGAAGGCGGGTGAGGGAGAACTCTAAATTCAGGGAGAAAAAGCCATGCCATCCTTCGACATCGTTTCCGAAGTAGAAAAAACCGAAGTCAAAAATGCAATCGAGCAGACCAACAAGGAAGTCAGCACACGTTTCGACTTCAAGGGTTCGGATGCGCGCGTGGAGCAGGCCGAACTGGTGCTCACCGTGCATGCCGACAACGAGTTCCAGCTCAACCAGGTGCAGGACATCCTCAATGCCAGGCTGGCCAAGCGCGGCGTGGATATCAAGTGCCTGGAGATCAGTGACAAGATCGAGAAGGTCAGCGGCAACAAGGTGAAGCGCTCCTGCACCGTGAAGGTGGGCGTGGAAATCGAGCTGGCAAAAAAGATCGTCAAGCTGCTCAAGGACAGCAAGATGAAGGTGCAGGCCAGCATCCAGGGCGACACCGTGCGCGTCAGCGGCAAGAACCGCGACGACCTGCAAGCCGCCATCGCGTTCACCAAGAAATCCATCACCGACTTCCCGCTGCAATACCAGAATTTCCGCGACTGAGATGCCTAGAGTCCTCGTCCTTCTCGCACAGGGCTGCGAAGAAATCGAAGCAGTCACGGTCATCGACATTCTGCGCCGTGCCGGAATCGAAGTGGTCAGTGCCGGGCTGGATGCGCATCCAGTGCGTGCCAGCCGTGGAGTGATGCTGCTGCCCGACACCACGCTGGACGAAGCACTCAAGCACAACTACGACATGGTGGTGCTGCCCGGTGGCCAGCCCGGTACCAATAATCTCAAGACCGATGTGCGGGTATTGAATCTGGTGCGGCAGATGGCTGCGGATGACCGGTATGTGGCGGCTATTTGCGCCGCACCTTCGGTACTCGCCAGCGCTGGGCTGCTCGATGGCAAGAGCGCTGCCTGCTATCCCGGCACGCTGGATGATTTTCCCAGGGTGCGGCGGCAACCTGCCGCAGTGGTGGAAGACGGCAAGCTCATCACCTCACGCGGGCCGGGCACGGCGATGGATTTTGCACTCACCCTGGTGGAGCGACTCGTCGGCAAAGCCAAACGGCAGGAAGTCGAAGCCGGGTTGCAACGATAATTGAAAATTGCTTTTGCGAGTTTTTGTCTTGCGACAAAATACCTGCTTGCCTCGCTCCTCGTTTGTCCTCTCGCCCGCTTGCGGGATAACCAGCGACTTGGCGGCTTTGCCGTCTAGTCGAATGGCTAGTGGTTTCATCAGAGGGTTAGGGAGATAACCAGCCACTTGATTGCCGTCTTTGAGGCGCTCACCCAATAAGCCTCCGGCTTTGCCGGAGGTAATTTAACTCCAATGCCACTCTTCACCTTACGAACTTAAAATGAAATAAACCATGATCCCGATATCTGAAAGCATTACACCTTCACGCTGGCAAACTTTTACTGCCGCGCCGCATCGCGTCATGTTCTTCGGTGGCGCGCTGCAAGTCGTGGCGGCAATGTTGTGGTGGCTGGCCGATCTGGCCATGCGCTACGGCGTGGGGCGGCCGGTGGAATGGGCGGTCGCACCGAGTGCGGCGCATGCATACCTGATGGCCTATGGAATGTTTCCGTTCTTCATGTTCGGTTTTTTGATGACCACATTCCCGCGCTGGATGGCAGGGCGAGTGATTCCCGCGCGCCGTTACGTTCCTGCTTTCATGCTGCTGCTGCTCGGGGCCGTATTGTTTTATCCCGGATTGGTCGGCAGCAAAACGCTGCTTATTGTCAGCGTCATGCTTACCCTGTGCGGCTGGGCTATCGCCTGGTATGCCATGCTGCGCGTGCTGCTGGAGGCAACACATCAGGACAAACGCCATCCCATCGTCGCATTGCTGGCCTTGGCCTTGGGCTGGTGCGGCGCAGTGTCCTATCTCATCTGGCTGCTGGGCGACCGGGCCATGTGGCTGAATCTCGCGTTACAGGCGGGCATCTGGCTGTTCCTGCTGCCGGTATTCATCACCGTCGGACACCGCATGATTCCGTTCTTTACCAGCGGCCACTGCCAGGTTCGCCGCCCGGATTGGCCGTGGTGGGTCATCCTGGGCTGTTCTGCGGGGCATGGCCTGTTGCAACTGTTTGGTGCATCCGCCTGGCTGTGGTTGTGCGATGCGCCGCTGGCCGCCAGCGCGCTGTATACATCTTATGCATGGAACCTGCGGCGCAGCCTTGAGGTGCCGATGCTGGCTGTGCTGCATGCCGGTATTGCGTGGCTGGGTGTTGCCGCACTGCTGTTCACGGCGCAAAGTCTCGTCCTGTTAATCAGCCACGGCGAGCATATGCTGTTCGGCTTGGCGCCGTTGCACGCGTTGACCGTCGGTTGCGCCTCCACGCTGCTGCTCGGCATGGCCACGCGCGTCACCCTGGGCCATGCTGGCCTGTCGATCTACGGCAGTAAATCGGCTTGGCTGCTGTTCGCGGGTTTCCAGGCAGTCGTGCTGCTGCGTATCCTGGCCGATATGCTGCCCGCACAGTGGGGCTATTGGCTGTATCTGGCTGCCGCTGCGGCATGGCTGGCCTGCTTTCTGCCGTGGGTCATTACCTACCTGCCGATCTACCTGCGTCCGCGCGCGGACGGCAATCCGGGTTGAGGCTGTTTATGGGAAAACAGGACCAATGTACGGAAGCACTTCACATTCACCCATTTTTTCGTTAGGATGCGACTTGAACCACGATGGTTTAAAGCCCAATCCATCTCCCATTGCATTTACTGTATAGCAGCATCTTTAGCCACCACCACCCATTAAAAAGCGAGACTACCATGAGCGAACACATCCGTTATGTCACCGATTCAACTTTTGCCGCCGAAGCGCTACAGGCTCAGTTGCCTGTGCTGGTGGACTACTGGGCGGAATGGTGCGGTCCCTGCCGCATGATCGCCCCGATACTGGAAGAGGTCGCCAAGGAATACGCCGGGCGCCTGATTGTGGCCAAACTGAATGTAGATGAAAACCAGCAGACCCCGCAGAAATACGGCATCCGCGGCATCCCCACACTGATGCTGTTCAAGAATGGCAATATCGAAGCAACCAAGGTCGGCGCAGTGTCAAAATCGCAGCTTACCGCGTTTATTGACAGCCACATCTAAACCGTTTAACCTCGCGCCTGCAACTGTCCTGTTTCGTCCCCGCTGCGTCACTCACAACTATAATCAGAGACAATCAAGGCAGTTCAGGCGCACGGCGTTCCCGTGCAAACCGTAATACTTCCCCACACGCTTTTACTAGAAATTTCAGGCAGGTTTCCTTAACTCAGTCAGCTTTCCTCAACGCCGTACTATCATTACTCCCATCCTATGCATTTATCCGACCTCAAAATAAAACACATCACCGAACTGGTGGAAATGGCCACCACCAACCAGATCGACAACGCCAACCGCATGCGCAAGCAAGACCTGATTTTCGCCCTGCTGAAAAACCAGGCGAAAAAAGGCGAGAGTATTTTTGGCGAAGGCACACTGGAAGTCTTGCCGGACGGCTTCGGCTTCCTGCGCTCACCGGATACCTCCTACCTCGCGGGGCCGGACGACATCTACGTCAGCCCGAGCCAGATCCGCCGCTTCAACCTGCATACCGGCGATTCGATAGAAGGCGAGATCCGCACCCCCAAGGAAGGCGAGCGTTACGTTGCGCTGGTGAAAGTGGACAAGGTCAATGGCGAGGCGCCGGAGAATGCCAAGAACAAGATCCTGTTTGAAAACCTGACACCGCTGTTCCCGACCAAGCAAATGCTTCTGGAGCGCGACATCCGCGCCGAGGAAAATATTACCGGTCGTATCATCGACATCGTCGCCCCCATCGGTATGGGGCAGCGCGGCCTGCTGGTGGCATCGCCTAAATCCGGCAAGACCGTGATGCTGCAACACATCGCCCATTCCATTGCGTCGAACAGCCCGGATGCACACCTGATCGTGCTGCTGATTGACGAGCGCCCCGAGGAAGTCACGGAAATGAGTCGCTCCGTGCGCGGCGAAGTGGTTGCTTCTACCTTCGATGAACCGGCCACGCGCCATGTGCAGGTTGCCGAGATGGTGCTGGAAAAGGCCAAGCGCCTGGTCGAGCACAAGAAGGATGTGATCATTCTGCTGGATTCCATCACCCGCCTGGCGCGCGCCTACAACACCGTGGTGCCGTCCTCCGGCAAGGTGCTGACCGGCGGCGTGGACGCCAATGCGCTGCAACGCCCCAAGCGCTTCTTCGGCGCGGCGCGCAACATCGAGGAAGGCGGCTCGCTCACCATCATCGCCACCGCGCTGGTGGATACCGGCTCGCGCATGGATGACGTGATCTATGAAGAGTTCAAGGGCACCGGCAACATGGAAATCCACCTCGACCGGCGCATGGCCGAGAAGCGCATCTACCCTGCGATAAATGTAAATCGCTCCGGCACGCGCAAGGAGGAATTGCTGATCAAGGCCGACGTGCTGCAAAAAATCTGGGTGCTGCGCAAGCTGCTCTACCCGATGGACGAACTGGAGGCGATGGAATTCCTGCTGGACAAGATCAAGGCGACTAAAAACAACGCCGACTTCTTCGATTCCATGCGGCGCTAAAAAAACCATTTGGACGGCTGGTGCCGTTTGTGTATAATGCGCGGCTCGGTAAAACCGCATTCAAGCGAGGTAGTCATGTACGCAGTAATCAAGACCGGTGGCAAGCAATATCGCGTTATCCAGGGCGAGACCCTGAAAATTGAAACCGTTGCCGGCGAAGTCGGCAGCGCAATCGTGCTGGACAAAGTGCTGATGGTAGGCAATGGCGACAAGGTCTCTGTCGGCAAGCCACTGCTGTCCGGCGCTACCGTCAACGCGACCATCGTGGCCAATGGTCGCCACGACAAGGTCAAAATTTTCAAGATGCGTCGTCGCAAGCACTATCAAAAGCATCAAGGTCATCGTCAAAACTACACCGAAATCCGTATCGACGGCATTACGGCTTAATTCTGAAGGAGCAGCAGCATGGCATCGAAAAAAGGTGGTGGTAGTACCAGTAACGGCCGCGACTCGCACTCAAAACGACTGGGTGTAAAGAGCTACGGCGGCGAACTCATCAACGCGGGCAGCATCATTGTGCGTCAGCGCGGCACCAGAATCCACGCTGGTGACAACGTCGGCATGGGCAAGGATCATACCCTGTTTGCCACGATTACCGGCAAGGTGGTGTTCGCGGTCAAAGGCGCGATGAAGCGCAAAACAGTCAGCATAGTTGCAGCGTAAGCGCACTCCGCTAAAGTACAATGAGCCCTATCGCAAGGTAGGGCTTTTTTGTTTAGGGCATTCCAATAATCCAGATTTCATCCCAACTGCCGTGTTGCTCAAAAATTTTCTTGCTTACATATACCCACATATGCGGCGCGGCGAAAATTTCCTCGCGCCTTGCATTTGGGCGAACTCTGAATTATTGAAACACCCTAATTGCCCCTGACCCATTATGAAATTCATCGACGAATCAAAAATTGAGGTCATTGCGGGCAACGGCGGCAACGGCGCGGCCAGCTTCCGGCGCGAAAAATATATTGCCAAGGGCGGCCCCGATGGCGGCGATGGCGGCTGGGGCGGCAGCGTATATGCGCTGGCCGACCGCAACATCAACACCCTGGTGGATTATCGTTTCGCACGCCACCACCGCGCCAGGAACGGTGAATCCGGGCGCGGTGCAGACTGTTATGGCAAAGGTGCGGATGATGTCATTCTGCGCATGCCGGTCGGCACCGTCATCACCGACATCAACAGCGGCGAACTGATTGCCGATCTTACCCGCGATGGACAAAAAGCCCTGCTTGCCCGGGGCGGCAAGGGCGGTCTGGGCAATTTGCACTTCAAGTCCAGCACCAACCGCGCGCCGCGCCAATGCACGCCGGGCGAAGAAGGCGAACACCGCGAGCTGCAACTGGAATTAAAAATATTGGCAGATGTCGGCTTGCTGGGCATGCCCAATGCGGGCAAATCCACCTTCATCCGCGCAGTTTCCGCCGCGCGCCCCAAGGTGGCAGACTATCCCTTTACCACGCTGCACCCCAATCTGGGTGTAGTGCGCGTATCGAACGAGAAGAGCTTCGTGATCGCCGACATTCCCGGCCTGATCGAAGGCGCGGCGGAGGGCGCCGGGCTGGGGCACCAGTTTCTGCGCCACCTGGCGCGCACACGCCTGCTGCTGCATCTGGTGGATATCGCTCCGCTGTACGAGGGCGCCGATCCGGTGCGCGAAGCACATGCCATTCTGAACGAGCTGAAAAAATACGATGAGGCTCTGTATGAGAAACCGCGCTGGCTGGTGCTGAACAAGATCGACTTGCTGCAGGACAGGGATGCAAAAATTGCCGCTTTCCTGCGCGAATTTGGCGAGCATACGCGCCATTTCGCCATTTCCGCGGTCAACGGCGACGGCTGCAAGGAACTGACCTATGCCATCATGGAACACCTGGAGCAGGTTGCCAGACAGGAAGACATGGCCGCCGCCGAAAGCGCACAAGAAACCGATATTCCTGCACTCTGACATGTCATGAAAACTGTACTAGCCCAGTGTAAACGCATCGTTGTCAAAGTCGGCAGCAGTCTCGTCACCAATCAGGGCGAGGGGCTGGACACTGCCGCCATCGGCAACTGGGCAAAGCAGATTGCCGCGTTGCGCGAAACTGGTTGCGAAGTGGTATTGGTCTCCTCCGGCGCGATCGCCGAAGGCATGCAGCGGCTGGGATGGAAGCAGCGCCCCGGCGCCGTGCATGAATTACAGGCCGCCGCTGCCGTGGGCCAGATGGGTCTGGTGCAGGTGTATGAAAGCTGTTTTCGCGAACATGGCCTGCAAGCCGCGCAAGTATTGCTCACCCATGCCGACCTCGCCGACCGCGAACGTTACCTCAACGCACGCTCCACTCTGCGCACGCTGCTGAATTTGAATGTCATTCCTGTCATCAACGAGAACGACACAGTCATCACCGACGAAATCAAGTTCGGCGACAACGATACACTCGGTGCTCTGGTCACCAACCTGATCGAAGCCGACGCGCTCATCATCCTCACCGACCAGTCCGGGTTATATACCGCCGACCCGCGTAAAGACCCGAATGCCACACTGGTCAGCCTGGCGCAGGCGGGCGATGAGAAACTGGAAGCCATGGCAGGTGGTGCAGGCAGCCATATCGGGCGCGGCGGCATGCTCACCAAGGTACTGGCCGCCAAGCGGGCGGCACGCAGCGGCGCACATACTGTCATTGCCTCCGGACGCGAGACTGATGTACTGCCGCGCCTGATGCAAGGCATCGGCATCGGCACGCTGCTTGAGGCGCAGGCCCTGTCACTGGCGGCACGCAAGCAATGGCTGGCCGATCACCTGCAAGTCAGCGGCAAGGTGGTGCTGGATGCGGGTGCGGTGCATGCCTTGTGCAGCGAGGGCAAGAGCCTGCTGCCGATCGGCGTCACTGAAGTCATCGGCGAATTCGAACGCGGCGCGGTGGTGGCCGTCCTCAACGAGAGCAGCCATGACATTGCACGCGGCCTGATCAACTACAGCGCAACGGAAGCACGCCGTATCGCCCGCCGTCCCAGCCACGAAATCGAGAGCATCCTGGGCTATGTGGACGAACTGGAACTGATCCACCGGGACAATCTCGTATTGCTGTGAAACAGCAATACGAGATTGCGGCGCAGGCTAACCTTATAACATGAAACTCGCGAAGCGAGCCCTTATCCCCTCTCCCTCCGGGGGAGGTTAGGGTGGGGGAAACGGGCATGGCAGGTTTCATTATGCGAGCTTTTGCCTTTCGGCAAAATGCCTGCATACCCCACTTCAGGGGGACACAATTGCCATGCCCGTTAGGTTATGCCGAAGCCACAATCTGGTGTTGCTGTAAAGAACAACAAGCCTTGGTGTTATAGTGCTGGAAAGCAATTGCATAAAGGTTTTTGATTTTTTCTTGCACTTGGCTTGCAGGGTGCGTAGAATGCGCAACTCCTCAGGCGCGTAGCTCAGCTGGTTAGAGCACCACCTTGACATGGTGGGGGTCGTTGGTTCGAGTCCAATCGCGCCTACCAGGACTCTTCAATAAGTACGGGTAGTAATAACAAGGCTGAAACGGTACCGTTTGGCCTTTTTTTGTAGTAAATCCTTTCTAATATTCTGCGCTTCATCACTTCAGCATTGCCACTTGGCGTAATGGGTACAGGGAGGCATACTTCAACTGCGAAGCTATTTCACTCCCCATCAGTACCAACTGGTCAAACCGCACCTGCAGTTATAAGCGGATCTGTGACGTATACCCAAGACCTTTGGCAGGCTGCTGAAAAAGCCTCTCTCGGGTAAGCAGGCAATCGTAACTATGAATTTCTGGAGTGATCCTTGGCGCATGGAGTATGGAGTATGAACCTGAAAGAAACCCGCCTCGACTCGGAGGTTGTTTATGACGGCAATTTCATCAGTGTGCGCAAGGACAACGCGCGCATGCCGGATGGCAGCATCAGGACGCGCGAGTATATCGCTCACCCCGGCGCGGTTGCCGTGCTTGCCTTGCTCGACAACGGCAAGCTGGTGATGGAGCGCCAGTTCCGTTATGCGCCGCAGCGGGAGTTCATCGAAATCCCGGCGGGCAAGATAGACCGCGGCGAAGATATCCTGCTGTGCGCCCAGCGCGAACTGCTGGAAGAAACCGGCTATGTGGCTGCCGAGTGGACGCACCTCACCACTTCGTGGCCGTGCATCGGTTATGCCGATGAGCAGATCGAATATTTCCTGGCGCGCGGCCTCACGCACCAGGGCAGCCAACTGGATGACGGCGAGTTTCTCGAGGTATTCGAGCTGTCGCTGGATGACGCGATGGAGTGGATACGGCAGGGGAAAATCAATGACAGCAAAACCATGATCGGCCTGTTCTGGCTGGAGAGGACACTGAATGGCTGGGGTGAATGAGTTCCTGCGGGTGCTTCAATATGGGGCGCGATGCGGGTGCGGCGCACCAAGTTAGTGAATGATTGTGCGCTATGCGGGGGCTGCGCTTGTGAAAACCGATACAAATCAATGCGGTCACAGGCTGGAACAGGACTTGCATACAGTATTCCCGATACTCACTTTAATTAAGGGTAAGAGATGGGAAACCTGGAAAATATGAAGACAGGCAGTGACGCATTATTTATTCTGCTTGGTGCTGTGATGGTATTGGCGATGCATGCCGGGTTCGCATTTCTGGAACTGGGTACAGTGCGCAAAAAAAACCAGGTGAATGCACTGGTGAAAATTCTCATCGATTTCGCCGTCTCCACGCTGGCGTATTTTTTCATCGGCTACGGCATCGCCTATGGTATAAATTTTTTCACCGGTGCGGAACAACTGGCGCAGAAGAACGGCTATGAACTGGTCAAGTTTTTCTTCCTGCTTACCTTCGCTGCCGCCATTCCTGCCATTGTTTCCGGCGGTGTGGCCGAACGCGCCAAATTTAACCCCATGCTTTCCGCGACCTTCCTGCTGGTAGGTTTTATTTACCCGTTCTTCGAGGGCATCGCCTGGAATCATCGCTTCGGCATCCAGGGCTGGCTGAAAGCTGCCTTCGGCGCCGAGTTTCACGACTTCGCCGGCTCCGTCGTGGTGCATGCGACGGGTGGCTGGATCGCGCTGGCGGCGGTGCTGCTGCTCGGGGCGCGGCGCGGTCGCTATAACAAGGAAGGGCGCCTCTCGGCGCATCCGCCATCGAGCATTCCCTTCCTCGCACTGGGCGCGTGGATACTCACCGTGGGCTGGTTCGGCTTCAATGTCATGTCGGCGCAGGAGATCAGCAAGATCAGCGGGCTGGTCGCGGTCAATTCGCTGATGGCGATGGTGGGTGGCACGCTGGCTGCGCTGTGGGTCGGCAAGAATGACCCAGGCTTCGTGCATAACGGCCCGCTGGCCGGGCTGGTGGCGATATGCGCCGGCTCGGATGTGGTGCATCCGCTGGGAGCGCTGCTGATCGGCGGTATGGCGGGCGCCCTGTTCGTGTGGATGTTCATCCTGACGCAGAACCGCTGGAAGATCGACGACGTGCTTGGCGTATGGCCGCTGCACGGGCTATGCGGTGCATGGGGCGGCATTGCGGCGGGCGTCTTCGGGGCCAAGGCGCTGGGCGGGCTTGGCGGGGTTGCAGTGAATGGGGTTACAGTCAACATCTCTTTGGCATCTCAGTTGATTGGCACGCTGCTGGGCATCGCCATTGCGTTTGGCGGCGGCTATGCGGTGTATGCGGCGATCAAGAAGATAGTCGGCATCCGCCTCGACGCGGAAGATGAATTCAACGGTGCGGACTTGAGTATCCACATGATTACCGCGACGCCGGAGCGTGAATCGGGCTGGTAAGACTGCCCTGCAATTTATCCAGCATGTCCCAGCTTACTGCATTAATAATGCTGTTCACGCCTTCGTCATTGATGAAGGCTACTGTGCAAGCATATTCCTGCGGCAAGAGCGGCTCCTGTGCAGCCTGTAGCATTTCCAGCACGGCGATGCCGGCTTCGGAGGCATCTTTTGCCTCCTTGTGCCGCTGCATTATGCGCGCATTCAACGTGGCTTTACTCGCCTGCATCGAAGCGATGGCAAACGGAACCGCCAAATCATGTGCGAGTTCGCGAAATTGTCTGCGCTCTTCCTGTTTCAGGAAAGCCGCATCCACGATGACCGTAAAACCCGCCCTGAGCAATTCACGCGCCAGTTCGTGCAGGCGTGTGTAGGTGCGCCGGGTTGCATCGGCGCTATACATGCCGTTGCCAATTTGCGAGCGGCTGTCTGCCAGCGGCGCCAGCCCGAACAAACGCTTGCGCTCCACATCGGAGCGAATGCGAATCGCCTGTAACCGTTCCAGCGCGGTCTGCGCAAAAGTGGTCTTGCCGGATCCCGGCAAGCCATGAGTAATGATCAGTGCGGGCTGGCGCCGGGCGAGGGATGCTCCGGCCAGCGCAAGATAACTGCGGCAGGTTGCCAGCGCATCCGCTGTGTCGTGTTCAGATAGGCCCGCCTGGGA
This sequence comes from Gallionellaceae bacterium, assembly GCA_028713345.1. GTDB lineage: Bacteria > Pseudomonadota > Gammaproteobacteria > Burkholderiales > Gallionellaceae > JAQTOM01. Next base: position 17,975 of record JAQTOM010000017.1, read on the forward strand.
TGCGCGGATGGCGCCGATCTTGGCGCGCACTGCGGCCCGGTAGGCAACATAATAGCGCAGCACGGATACACCGCTGTAATCCCCTGTGCCTTCCAGATAGGCATTCAGGAAGCGGTAAGCGAGTTCCGGTTGCTTGCGGTGCAGCAAATCCATGACAAGAAAAGCGACTTCGTTCATCACGTCTATCCAGCGCAACGCAGGATTGAACTCGATGCCATCGAAGGGAACTGGTTCATGGCCGATGAGTACGATATTGCCGAGATGGAGATCGCCGTGGCATTCGCGCACATGGCCCTGCGCGCGACGTTCCCCGAAAAACTTTTCGCAGGCAGCATGGGCAATTATGGTGTTGTGGCGTAATTCTTCCACAACTTGCTGATCGGCTGGTTCTTTCAGCAACAACTGCAACTGCTCAAAATTTTGCATTGCTGCCGAGTGAATGGCAGCGGCGCTGCCGAATGCCGAGCCTGTTTCCGCAGCAGGCAGGCCGCCGTGAAAGCGCGCAAGGGTGGCAGCCAGACTATCCATGTGACCGGGCAGAACTTTGCCTTGTGCCACAAGCCTGTCCATCTGCCTGGCAGAGGCGAAACGCCGCATCCTGACGGCATATTCAATGGCCGGTTGTGCGCCCAGTTCAGGCGCCTTGGGATTGCCGCCGACGGGAATGGCATCGAGATAAATTTCCGGCGCCAGGCGGCGGTTGAGGCGAATCTCTTCGTCACAGTAGAAACGGCGCGCTTCCAGCGTGGTGAAGTTGAGGAAATCCAGGTCGAGAGCCTTCTTGATCTTGTATGCGTAGCGCCCGGCCAGCAACACCCAGGAGATGTGCGTTTCAATAAGCCGTACGGACTTTATGGAATGCGGGTAGCGGCGGCCATCCAGCAAGGCAGCGACAAGCTTTCTCTGGGTTGAGTAATTGGCAGGGCAGTCACTCATTTATGGCATCCCCCTTGTTCGATAAGGTTAAGCCACAACCTACTGTAGCAGTTAAAGCCTGGTCAGGGTATGGTGGGGCCATGGTGCAAGGCAGTGCGGCGAGGAAGCGGGTATTTTTAGCGGGCCCTCATCATAAAGGCGCGCCCTTCAATGCCGCAGGCCTGCCGAAATGCCACCCTTGCCCAAAATTGCACTTGAGGTCGAGCAGCCTGAGGCGCATATCATCCGTTTCAATGCCCTCTGCAACAACATCCATTCCAATGGAATGTGCCAGCTTTATGGATGAACTCACAATCTCCCTGCTTTGCAACGATGAGGCCATGGTGTTGATGAATGCGCGGTCAATTTTCATCGTGCTGATGGGGTAGCGTTGCAATGATTCCAGGCCAGAGTGGCCGGTGCCGAAGTCATCCAGTGCGAGGCCGCTGCCCAGGTCTCTCATCCTGTTAAGCAGCTGCAGGGCCAGATCCGGGTTATTAATGATTACCGTTTCGAGCAGTTCAAATTTCAATTCAATTGGCGGCACCTTATGACGGGCAATAATGGATTTGTAGTCTTCCACGAAACTGTCACCGGTCAGCTGTGACGGCGACATGTTGATGCTAATGAACGGCGCTTCATGGTCGGTATGCTGCCGCAATGCGGGCCAGTCCATGCAAGCCCGCTCGAGCGTCCAAAGGCCGATTCCATGAATTTGCCCTGTACGCTCCGCAAGCCATAGAAAATCCAGTGGTGAAACCATACCGTTTTTTGGATGGTTCCAGCGGATCAGGGCTTCAAATCCGGCGACGCGCCCGGTGGACAATTCGCAAATCGGCTGATAGTGCAAAACAAATTCATTGTTAACCAGCGCATGGGTGATATCGTGCGCGAGAGCCAGTTTTTGCGTTGCTTCGCCACGCAGGGATTCGCGACGTCTCGCAACATCTACCCGCTCCGTATCCGTGGTTGCACGTTGCATAACGGCGGAGGGGCGTGCCCTGTAACGCTCCAGTACGATGAGCAGCAGATGGCGCACAATCGGGTCGGTTCTCTCCAGTAACCCTTCCACCAGATTGCGCTGGATGGGAATGAGTACGGTTTTTTCTGTGGCTCTGGCTGAAGCAGTCCGTGGCTGGTGGTCGATCAGCGCGACCTCACCAAACATTCCTCCCGCATTTATCAAGCCGATTTGCTGCTCGCCGCCGGTACCCGCCACATAAATCTCGACGCTTCCCTGTTCGATAATATAGGCGCAGTCACCCTGTTCGCCTTCCCTGAATATGTGCTCACCCGCACAAAACACATTACGTCCAAGCTGTTCTAACATGTGCCACCCCTCCCCAAGGCCTGCTGGCTTTTGTCAGTGTGCCATGCTTTCAGAGAAATGCCAAACCGCAAAACGGCCTAGAACTGCCTAGATACCTATGCCTTCTGGCCTATTGTTGTTTTAAGAATATGTGCGATTATGCCGCCACGATAGTTGTGGTTTGCCCACGCAATGCAGACGATGGCATTAATGCGTTCGAATAAACTTTAACCAGATACCTGAAAGTGGATGGAGCAAACAAAAATGTTTTTCCCGGTGTGCCCAAAATGCAACTCAACTATTAGCGATGATATTCCGCCGCAAGCATTCATGCGTCGTCTGCTGAAGCTGGCGGTAGGTTACCAGCAGGTGCATTGCGGCAACTGTGGCGGCCAATGGGCTGCCCTGAATGTGTTTGATTTTTCAATACGCATAGTCTGTCTGCTTCTTGTTGGGGAAATCGGCTATTTGCTGTGGAACATTATTCCCGTTTGAGATGACGCGGATAAGCAAATCATGGGCTGGATGAGTGCATGGTTGTAAAAATTCCGGTCCATGGCGAATTGATTTGGAACAGGCAACTGCGCCGGTAAGAAATATATTCCACCCCATTCAAAATTGAGCAGCCACCCGGCCGCAGGTCCAATCGCCAGGTCGCCAGGTTCGCGCGGATAACAGCCCGGATAATGTGCAGAGGGATCTGCGGTTCCGCTAAAGGCTTGGGTCGCGCATCGTTGAAGCCAGCAAGGCTTTGAAACATGAAGGGCGCATCGGTCCGGTAATTGTGATAGTTACCAGACCATGAACTTTTGTGTGACTTCCGTGCTAACCTCCGTTTGATATAATCCGCTTGAGGCAATGCAAACCGCGTTGCCTATCTTCACATCTGTTGGCAGCATCGCACTCTGGTCGCGTTTCACCAGTTGTTCAGGAGGTTGAATGGCTCTGCCACAACATAGCAAGCACAGTTTCCCGTTGCGCCGTATCGCCGTTATTGCCGTGCTCATCCCGCTGGCTCTTGCCGCATGGTATTTCACCCGCCCCAAGCCGATACCGGTTGCCTTGGGGAAAGTGGAGCGCGGCCTGGTCGAGGCGACGGTCAGCAACACCCGCGCCGGCACCATCAAGGCCTGTCACCGCGCCAAGCTGGCTCCTCCGGCTGGCGGGCAGATTGCGCAACTGCGGGTGAAAAAGGGACAACGGGTTGTTGCCGGACAGGTTTTGCTGGAGCTGTGGAACAACGACCTGCAGGCGCAGGAGCGCCTGGCACAGGAGCAGTTGCAGACCTCCATCACGCATGAACGGGAAGCCTGCACGATTGCCGAGGCGGCGCAGCGCGATGCCGGGCGCGCGCAGCAATTGCGTGCGAAGGGCTTCGTTTCGCAGGAGGCGGCGGAACGCTCCGTATCCGACGCCAAGGCACGCCAGGCCGCCTGCGATACGGCACGTAGCGAAATCGAGCAGAGCCGTTCGCGCATCACCGTGGCGCGTGCCGGGCTTGACCGCATGGTGCTGCGCGCGCCGTTTGCCGGCGTCGTGGCGGACATCAGCGGCGAGCTGGGCGAGTATGCCACGCCCTCTCCGCCGGGCATTCCGACGCCGCCTGCGATAGACCTGATCGATGACCGCTGCCTGTTTGTCAGCGCGCCGATTGACGAGGTGGATGCCGCGGCGGTGAAGATCGGGCAGGGCAGCCGCATCACGCTGGACGCGATCAAGGGCAAGCAGTTTCAGGGCAAGGTAAAACGCATCGCGCCCTATGTGCTCGACCTTGAGAAACAGGCGCGCACGGTGGAAGTGGAAGTGGAATTCGCCGAGTTGCCGCAAGCCGATAAATTACTGGTGGGCTACAGCGCGGATGTCGAAATCGTGCATGACGCGCGCGCCAATGTGTTGCGCATCCCTACGCAGACCCTGCTGGAAGGCAAGCGCGTGTTGCTGTATCGCGGCAGCGACGGCACGCTGGAAGAGCGCATTGTGACCACTGGTTTATCCAACTGGGAGCATACCGAAATCGTTTCCGGGTTGAACGAAGGCGACCGGATCGTGACCTCGCTCGACCGCGCCGGAGTGAAGGCGGGGGCGCATGTCCTGCCGGAAGCGGCAATACCGGCAAAATGATCGAATTCGCGGACGTCAGCCGCAGCTTCACGGTCGGCGATCAGCAGGTTGCCGCGCTGCGCAACATCAACCTGAATCTGGCTGCGGGCGAATATGTTTCCATCATGGGGCCGTCCGGTTCCGGCAAGTCCACCCTGCTCAATTTGATCGGCCTGCTGGACCGGCCGAGTTCCGGCACCTACAAGCTGGATGGCGGCAATGTCTCCGCACTGGATGACGTGCAGCAGGCCAGGGTGCGCAGCGAGAAGATCGGCTTCGTGTTCCAGGCGTTTCATCTGGTGCCGCGGCTGACCGCCGCGATGAATATCGAGCTGCCGCTGATCCTGGCGGGTATTCCACCTGACGAACGCAAGACGCGCGTGGTGAAGCTGCTGGAAAATTATGGGTTGACGGATCGCGCCGATCACAGGCCCGACCAGCTTTCCGGCGGGCAGCGCCAGCGCGTGGCGATTGCCCGCGCCACCAGCATGCACCCCGCCGTGCTGCTGGCCGACGAGCCGACCGGCAATCTCGATCAGACCACCGGCAAGGAAGTGATGAACCTGCTCGAACAACTGGTCGAACAAAAAGTCACGTTGATTCTTGTCACCCACGATCCGCTTCTCGGCGGGCGTGCGCAGCGGCAGATACACATGATGGATGGGCAGATCGTCAGCGACAACGGAAGCAGTTCATGAGGTGGGCCGATGTCGCGCTGTTCGCATCAGGCAGCTTGCGCGGCAGCCCGACGCGCACCCTGTTGATGATGCTGGCAATGTCCATCGGCGTGGCGGCGGTGGTGGTGCTCACCGCACTCGGTGAGGGCGCGCGCCGCTATGTGGTGGATCAATTCTCTTCGCTCGGCACCAACCTGGTGATCGTGTTGCCGGGACGCACCGAGACGGCGGGCATCAGCCCCGGTTTGTTGATCGGGCAGGTGCCGCGTGAGATTTCGCTGGACGACGCGGAAGCGCTGCTGCGCAGCCGCGCCGTCAAACGCCTCGCGCCGCTGACCGTCGGTTCCGCCACGCTTTCGCGCGATGCGCTGAACCGTGAAGTGGTGGTGCTCGGTTCGACCTCTGATTTGCTGGAAGTGCGCCACATGAGCATCGGCCTCGGGAAATTCCTGCCGGCGGGCGGCATTCACGAGAGCGCATCGGTATGTGTGCTGGGCAACCAGATCAAGCGCGAATTGTTCGGCAACGAGCAGGCGGTCGGACAGTGGGTGCGGCTCGGCGACCGGCGCTTCCGCGTCATCGGCGTGCTGGCGTCACAGGGGGAGTCGATGGGGATGCGCACCGACGAGCTGGTCATCGTGCCGGTTGCCTCCGCGCATCAATTGTTCAACACCTCGGGGCTGTTCCGCGTCCTGATCGAAGCAAAGAGCCGCGATGTCATCGAGCAGGCAAAGCACGATGCCGAGGAGATCATGTTCCAGCGTCACAGCGGCGAGAAGGACGTGACGGTGATCACGCAGGATGCCGTACTCGCCACCTTCGACCGGATACTTACCGCGCTGACCATGGCGGTTGGCGGCATCGCCGCGATCAGCCTGGCCGTGGCGGGCGTGCTGATCATGAACGTGATGCTGATCGCCGTGGCGCAACGCGTCAAGGAGATCGGCCTGCTCAAGGCGCTGGGCGCGCCGGGCAGACAGATCCGCGCATTGTTTTTCGCCGAGGCGGCCTTGCTCTCCAGTATCGGCAGTGCGGGGGGGCTGGTGCTGGGCTATACGGGCAGCATCATCATCGGGCAGATATACCCCAGCCTGCCGGTTTCGCCGCCGTGGTGGGCGGTGCTCGCGGCCTGCGCCACGGCGTTGGGAACGGGCATCCTGTTCAGCGTGTGGCCGGCGCGCCGCGCGGCGCAGCTCGATCCGGTCACGGCTTTGGCCGGAAGGTGACCGGCATGTTATTTCCCGACCTCGTCAAACTCACCACCTCCAGCTTTCTGTCCTACCGGATGCGCAGCTTCCTGACCGGTTTGGGCATCGCCATCGGCATCACGGCGGTGATCCTGCTGACCTCCATCGGCGAAGGGTTGCATCAGTTCGTGCTGGCGGAGTTCTCGCAGTTCGGCACCAATATCATCATCATCCAGCCGGGCAAGACGCAGACTCATGGCGGCAATGTCGGTGTAATCGGCTCGGTCAGGCCGCTCTCGCTGGACGATGCGGATGCGCTACGCCATTTGCCCTATGTCGAGAGCGTCAATCCCAGTCTGATGGGCAACGCCGAAGTGCGCGCCAACGGCAAGACGCGGCGCACCACGGTGTTGGGCGAAGGGCGCGATTTTGCCACGGCATTTACGATGAAGGTGCAGAGCGGCAGCTTCTGGCAAGATGAGGACAACGAACAGGCGCGCGCCTTCGTCGTGCTCGGATCGAAGGTGCGCCAGGAATTGTTCGCCGGGGAAAACCCGCTCGGCAGTTACCTGCGCATCGGCGGGCAGCGCTACCGCGTGATCGGCGTGATGGAACCCAAGGGGCAGATACTCGGTTTTGATATGGACGATGTCGTGATTATCCCGGCTGCGCGCGCGATGGAGCTGCTCAACCGGCCGGGGCTGATAGAGATGCAAGTAAGCTATCGCGCCAGCGCCGATGTGAATGCGGTGATACGTGCCATCACCGAACGTCTCAAGGAGCGGCACGGGCGCGAAGATTTCACCATCATTTCGCAGGAGCAGGCGCTCGATGTGCTGAGTTCGGTACTCGACGTCATCACTTTCGCCGTCGGTGCGCTGGGCGGCATCTCGCTGCTGGTCGGCGCAGTGGGCATCCTGACCATCATGACCATGGCAGTCACCGAGCGCACTTCCGAGATCGGCCTGCTGCGCGCGCTGGGGGCGCAAGAGCGGCAGGTGATGATATTGTTTCTGGGCGAGGCGATGCTACTGTCCGCTCTGGGCGGACTGGCGGGGCTGGCGCTTGGGGTCGGCATTGCGCAAGGATTGCACTGGCTGTTTCCCGCCCTGCCGGTGCATACGCCAGTGTTCTTCGCGGTGCTGGCGGAATGCAGCGCCGTGGCGATCGGACTTGTCGCCGGGGTGATGCCCGCACGCAGAGCGGCGCAAATGGATCCGGTAGAGGCGTTGCGCACGGAATGAGCGTGTGGCTTATCCAATCAGGAGATACACATGGGAAACAAAACTGAAATCAAATGGCTGGAGACACCCGAGGAGCATAATTATCCTGCGGCGGAATCTTATCTGGGGTTGATCCACGACGCGCAAACCACAGCCGATCTCGTCTTGCGCTTGCAGCAGACGCCCGTGTCCAGCTTCAAGGCCAAGGATATTTTCAGGGCTTCCGGCCTGTCTTTGTTGGGGGTCAGTAATTCCCATGTGGAAAAAGACCGCAAGAAAATACTGGCGGGGAGCGCTCTCTCGCCGTTGCTGCTGGTGAGGGATAAAGCCAACGGCAAGGTCGTGATTGCGGACGGCTATCATCGCTTGTGCTCGGTATATGGCTTCGATGAAGACACCGTCATTCCGTGCAAAATTGTTTGAATGAACCAGCCTGTTATACATAGCAACATAACTTTACTGCGCGAACTGGCATCGGGGTCGCGCGGTGCTCGGCATCCTCATGTACTGACATGTACATTCCGGCGCCTGCGCTCCGGGTTCCCCCAATGCCAGCCCGCTCGCTACAATTTCTGTCGCTATGTATAGCTGCGATATCTTCTGCGCCGTGGTGGACAACTACGGCGACATCGGCGTGTGCTGGCGTCTGGCGAAGCAACTGTCGAACGAGCACGGCATGGCGGTGCGGCTGTGGGTGGACGATCTGGCGAGTTTTAGCAGGCTGTGCCCGGAAATCAATCCCGAATTACCGGTGCAACATAGCCATGGCGTGAAAATCAGGCACTGGAGTCCTGCTTTTCCTGAGACGGCGCCTGCGCATCTGGTGATCGAGGCGTTCGCCTGCGAGTTGCCGCAGCGCTATGTGGCGGCGATGGCGAAGCAGCAGCACAAGCCGGTGTGGATCAATCTGGAATATCTGAGTGCGGAAGACTGGGTGGCGGGCTGCCACAGGCTGCCTTCGCCGCATCCATCGTTGCCGCTGGTCAAATATTTTTTCTTCCCCGGTTTCACTCATCAAACCGGCGGACTGTTGCTGGAACGCGACCTGCTGGCACGGCGCGATGCCTTCCAGCGCGATCCGCAGGCCATCGCCGCTTTCTGGCAGGCACTCGGTGTGCCGCCGACCAGGCCGGATGAAACGCGCGTGTCGCTGTTCTGCTACGAGAATCCCGCGCTGCCGGAATTGTTTGCCGCCTGGGCGGCGGGCAGCGCGCCTGTTTGCTGCCTCGTGCCGGAAGGCCGTGTGCTGCCGCAGGTGGCGGATTTCTTTGGGCAAGCTCAGGCCGTGCCGGGCGATGTATTCAAGCGCGGTAATCTGGAGGTGCGCGTGCTGCCGTTTGTGGAGCAGGAGCGCTACGACGAGTTGCTGTGGGCGTGCGACATCAACTTCGTGCGCGGCGAGGATTCCTGCGCGCGCGCACAATGGGCGGGCAAGCCCTTTGTCTGGCACATCTACCCGCAGCACGATGGCGTGCATATGCAGAAATTGCGCGCCTTCATGAACCTGTATTGCACCGGGCTGCCGACGGAAGCGGCTCAGGCGCTGCATGGGCTGTGGGAGGGATGGAATGGCGAAGCAGGACAGGGCGCTTCGAGTGTCAACTCCACGTCCGGCTTGCCGGGCAGTGGGTTGCCTGCCTTTGGTACTAGCTCAGGACAGGTCACTTCGACTAGCTCAGGACAGGCATGGAACGATTTTCAGTCGCACGGGTCTATGCTGCGGCAACACGCATACACGTGGGTGCAACAACTTTCCGGTAACAGCCTTGCGTTGAATCTGCTGGATTTTTTCCGCCAAGTTGGTAGAATCCGCGCCTCATAATTTTTTGTTTCAGGCAGACCAAGATGAAAATTGCTCAAGAACTCCGTGCAGGTAACGTCGTAATGGTGGGCACTGACCCGCTGGTAATCCAGAAGGCCGAGTATAGCCGGTCCGGGCGCAGCGGCTCGGTGGTTAAAATGAAATTCAAGAATCTGCTCACCGATGCGCCGAGCGAGGCCATTTTCCGGGCAGACGACAAGTTTGACCAGGTGATACTGGACCGCAAGGAATGCACCTACTCCTACTTTGCCGACCCGATGTACGTGTTTATGGATGCCGAGTACAACCAGTACGAGGTGGAAAAGGACAATCTGGGCGATGCCATCAACTACATCGAAGATAGCATGCCGTGTGAAGTGGTGTTCTACAACGACAAGGCGATTTCGGTCGAGTTGCCCAACACGGTTGTGCGCGAAATCATTTACACCGAACCGGCGGCACGTGGCGATACTTCCGGCAAGGTGATGAAGCAGGCCAAGATTGGCTCCGGCATGGAACTGCCCGTGGCCGCGTTCTGCGAAATCGGCGACAGGATCGAAATCGACACCCGCACCAACGAATTCAGGAAGCGCGTGGCAGCCTGATTGTCGTTTGCCGCAAAATAACAAGCCACGTTTTAATAAACGTGGCTTGTTTGCTTTAAGCAAGGCGTTGAATCTTCCAACAGTGGATCCGGCTTGCATTGCATCGGTAATTAGCCCGGTCGCGCTGACTATCATCCGGTTTCCCTGCGAATGGTGGTGGCGCAGATGGTCTTGTGCGGCGCGAAAAAACCGGGGTATACATTCCGGCATTTTTGCAATCCTGGTGGGCGATAGTGGGATCGAACCACTGGCTTCCACCGTGTGAAGGTGGCACTCTACCGCTGAGTTAATCGCCCGGATTTTTTGGCATCCTGTATCACTGCCCTGCAATGGCGCAGCAAAAAACGGGGGCGAATCATACCATCTTTTTTAAGGATATTGTGATGCCGGATTATTTTTCTTGCCCTTGGCCCGCTCTTCGAGTTCTCGGGCTGTTCACTTTGCCAGCATAATCAGGAACCCAGCAAGCCGTCGAGCCAGTCCTTCCAGCGCCGGTATTTTTCTTGCAGTGCTTTTGCGTTGGGTGCTGCCGGTATTCTTTCCCCTTCCCTGCGGTATGCCGCCGTCATTCCGGCTGCAAGCAGTGCAGCGCCTTGCAGGCTGGAATCCTTCTGCCGCAGACGGTGCGTGGCAAAGGGTGCGCACTGGGCGATGCCCTGCTGTATGCAAGTCAATCCGGATAATCCGCCCGAGAGATAGACGCGTTCGAGAGCGGACTCGCGGTGAAAATCTTCCAGTATCCGCGCCACGCGGAAAATGATTCCTTCCAGCAGCAGGCAGGCAATCTGGCGTGGCGCCAGGTGTTCAACGGCTTGCGAGAAACCTATGCCGAGATCGTTGTGAAGCGGGTCAGGCAGGCAAGCCGCGAAGCGGTTGCTCGCAAAGTAAGGCGCACCCAGGCCGCTGGGTTCTGCGAGGCAGAAAATATCATTCGCCGCCAGACTCCCGATGCGGCATTCAGCGACCGGGTAGGGGGCAAGCGCTGCGGCGATGGAATTGAGCGTACCCTCGCTGGCAACGTGAGCATGCAATTCGCTGTCCTGATAAACCAGGGTACGCAGATAACCATCCAGCACGACTTTTTCCTGCGGCAGATAACGCACCACAAAGCCGCCGCTGCCGAGGTTGACCAATGCCTTACTGCTATCTTCACCGGCGCTGGCAATCAGCGCAGCGGACTGGTCGGCCAGGCTGGCTTGCAATATGAGGCCATTGTTAAGCCGCAGATTCAACCCGGAGGAAGGTCTGATCTGCGGCAGAATGCAAAGCGGTATGCCGAAGAGATCGCAGAGTGCGGGCGACCATTGCTGCTGCCGGATGTCCATGAGCAGGGTGCGCGCGGCCATGGACGCATCGGTGACATGGTATTTACCGCCTGTCCAGCGCCAGATCAGGAAAGTATCCAGCGTGCCGGCCAGCAATTCGCCACGCTCCAGCCATGCACGCCATTGCGGATGATCCTGCAACACGGCGCGCAGCTTGGGTGCGAAATAATACGGCGTCAGGCGCAAGCCGGTGAGATCGCGGATCAAGCCTTCCTGCGCACGCAAGGCTTCGCAGCTCGCCGCGCCGCGATTGTCCTGCCACGAAATGAGCGGGGTGAGCGGCTGGCCGCTGGCGCGATCCCAGATCAGGAACGAGGAGCGCTGGCTGCACAGGCCGAGAGGCAGATGGCTGCCTGCATGGGCGATACATTCGCCGAGCGCCTGTTCGGCAGCTTCCGCATAAGCCAGCGCATCGCTCTCGTAGCGCCCGCCATTGACGCTGATGGGCGGGGCGGGCAGGGTGGCGATATGGCCGAGTGCGCCGTCCCGATCGAGCAGCCCGGCCTTGATCGAGGTGGTGCCGAGGTCGAGCGCGACGGAAACGATCATTGGGTTTTAAATCGGTCGAGGCAAATTTCAATTTCCCGGCTCACCGCAGCCTCGTCCCAGCCCAGCACAGTTGCAACAGAAGCGGCGCAACGCCACAGATCGTTTCCCGTGAGCTTCGCCAATATCAGCAGCGGCATGCGGCGGCGCAGCAGGTCGTCCAGGTGCACAACCATTTCGTTGCGCGCACAAAACAGCAAGTCGGCATAAATGAACGGTAGCGCAGGCAGGATACGCTCGGCCAAACGGCGATCATTCTGGATGTTGCAGAAAATCTCGCCGGCCCGCTTGCCATGCCGCCGGATGAGCCACTTGGCGCTTTCCGGGTCAACATCGAGTTCGCTGGCGCGAATGTTTGCCGCATCCAGCCACACGGAATAATCTGGCTCCGGCGTCCAGGGAAATGTTTTTCCCCTGTTCAGGCAGGGCGTATTGACGCCGAGTTGCGCGCACACCGCATCGACGATGCAGGCAGCGTCCTCGCGCGCCGAGGTGAGCTTCCCGCCGATGGAGTAATGCACGCCGTTGTTTGCGGTTTTCAATTCCCATTCGCGGCTGGCAGATACGGGCGATGCTTCGTTGCCGTGCTTCATCACGCGCAAACCGGCGAAGCTGCCGACCACATCTTTTTCCGTCCATGCAATCTTGAGGTAATGAT
>JAQTOM010000018.1:0-25178 GCA_028713345.1 Gallionellaceae bacterium
GTATCGGGCCAAGGAAGCAGGCCGCAATCGCGTGGAAAGCGCTATTCAGGCCATTGTCACTGATGTGGCGTAATCTGCACATGGGGCGCTAATGCCGCGATTCACCCGCGCTTATTGATGTTTCCATCAAGGGTGGGGATGGGGGTGGTTTTCCATTTGCGACAATACTGTCATGTATTTTGTAAAGCTCAATAATAAACCATGCCCCACCTGCTGGTAGATATTTCCGCGCACGGCTTCGGACACGCCAGCCAGACCGCGCCGGTGGTCAACGAACTGGCGCGGCGCATTCCCGCTCTGCGGGTCACATTGCGCACCACCGCTCCTCCTGATTTTCTGAAGCAGCGCGTTACCTGCGATTTTCAGCATCTTCCAGTCGCATTCGATTTCGGGATGAAAATGGCGAATGCGGTGGATGTGGCGGTGGAGGAGAGCGCTGCGGCGTACCGCGCTTTTCATGCCGATTGGGAAAGAAAGGTTGAGCATGAAGCGCACGCCATGCGCGCGCTGAAGCCGGACTTGCTGTTGGCCAACGTGCCTTATCTGTCGCTGGCCGCTGCGCATGTTGCAGGCATACGCGCAGTGGCGATGTGCAGCCTGAACTGGGCGGACATATACCGCCACTACTGCGCGGAAGATGCGGCATGCGGCGCGATCCATGCGCAGATGCTGGCGGCCTATAACAGCGCCGGATGCTTCCTCAAGATACAGCCGGCAATGCCGATGGCGGATTTTGTTAATGCCCGCAGCATCAATCCGATTGCACAGGCGGGGCACAACCAGCGCCCGCACATCGCTGCGAAATTGCAACTGCAGGAGACCGAAAAGCTGGCGCTGGTGGCGATGGGCGGCATGGAATTCCGCCTGCCGGTGGAGCGCTGGCCATGCCTGCCGGGTGTTCGCTGGCTGATCCCGCAAGCCTGGGGGGTGGGGCGCGATGACATGGCGGCCTTGGAAAGCCTGGACTTGCCGTTCAGCGACGTGCTGGCCGCATGCGATGCCGTGCTGACCAAGCCGGGCTACGGCTTGTTCGCCGAAGCCGCCTGTGCCGGAATCCCGGTGCTTTACGTTGCACGCCAGGACTGGCCGGAAGAGCCATGTCTGGTTAGTTGGCTAAAACAGAATGGGCGGTGTGTCGAGGTGGAGCGCGAGCGGTTGGAGTCGGGTGAACTGGATGATTTGCTTGCGCAAGTTTGGCTTAAGCCAAAGCCGCCCCGTCCCCAAGCCACGGGGGCAGTTGAGGCGGCACAATTCATGTTGGCAAATTATTTCTGAGGTTTTTCCAGTTGTTGGTCCGGCAATCAAATAGTTTGGGGTTGCATGGCGCCTACAGGCCGTGCCGGAGTATGAAAGTTTGCACTGTGTTAATTCAGTGAGGCAAACCCCCGGCTTTGCCAGGGGATTCAAAAAAGTAATGGGGAAAGTCGTTAGATCTGCCAAATGATGTGTCTGCGCGTACCGCCCATACGCTTATACCAACTGTGGAAGTGTTTGACATTCCAGTCCATGTCCCGGTGCCGATACTCTTCAGCTAGCGCCATTACCTCATCCACCGGTGCCTGGCGATGTGTCAGACGACCTGCATTCCCTCCTTCATATGCTTCCTCGAATCTCATCTTCCGTATCTCCTGTAGCACTTGTATCGGCTTCATATTGCTCTCCTTGGGTAATATGAAAGCCGGACAGATCAAAAGCTCGCGACAGGTGTCAAAAGGAGGAGTTGAGCGCAAGCGGGGCTGGTGTTACAATGCGCGCCCTGTTTGTCCGGCAGCTTAAGGTACGGGCAAACAAACTCATACACTCGCTCATGTTGGGGTGCCCGCAGGGGTCAGGCTGGCGAGTGGAAGACTTAACCCTTAACACTAGGAGTAATCATGGCTGTAACTATGCGTCAAATGCTGGAGGCGGGCGTCCATTTCGGACACCAGACCCGTTACTGGAATCCCAAGATGGCCCCGTTTATTTTCGGCCATCGCAACAAGATACACATCGTCAACCTGGAAAAAACCGTTGTCATGTACAACGACGCGTTGAAGTTCGTGAGCAAGCTGGCCGCCAACAAGGGCACCATCCTGTTTGTCGCGACCAAGCGCCAGGCGCGTGAAATCATCAAGGAAGAAGCCACGCGCGCGGGTTGCCCTTTCGTGGATCACCGCTGGCTGGGCGGCATGCTCACCAACTTCAAGACGGTGCAGCAATCCATCAAGCGCCTGCATGATCTGGAAGCCATGATGGCGGACAGCGCTGCCATGGAAAAAGTTTCCAAGAAGGAAGGCCTGATGATGCAGCGCGAACTGGAGAAGCTGGATCGCAGCCTTGGCGGCATCAAGAATATGAGCGGCCTGCCCTCCGCAATTTTTGTGATTGACGTCGGCTACCAGAAGGGCGCCATCGTGGAAGCGCAGAAGCTCGGCATTCCGGTGATCGGCGTGGTGGACACCAACCATTCTCCGCTCGGTGTGGATTACGTCATTCCGGGCAATGATGATTCCAGCCAGGCGATTCGCCTGTACGCGCGCGGCATGGCCGATGCGGTGCTGGAAGGGCGCGAGCAGGCGCTTAACGAGGTGGTAGCACAGGTCGAAGAGCAGGCAGCTTAGGCGCTTCGAATTTGGCCGAAAGGGGCGCGAGCCCCTTTTTTTGTAAGTGATGTTTTCGGGAGTGGAAAAAATGGCGGAAATTACCGCAAGCATGGTGAAGGAACTGCGCGAGGCGACCGGCCTCGGCATGATGGATTGCAAGAAGGCGCTGGCCGAGACCGATGGCGACTTCAAGGCAGCCGAGGAACTGCTGCGTATCAAGAGCGGCGCCAAGGCGAGCAAGGCGGCTTCGCGCGTGGCGGCTGAGGGCGTGGTGGGCAATTTTATCAGTGCGGATGGCAAGACCGGCGCGCTGGTGGAAGTGAACTGCGAAACCGATTTCGTGGCGAAGAATGATGACCTTCTGGCATTCGCCAGGAATGTGGCGCAGGCTGCGGCACAAAATAACCCCGCCGATGCCGCGGCATTGACCGCAGGCAAACTGCCAGATGGCGGAAGCGTGGAAGAGGTGCGCAAGGCCTTGATCATGAAGCTGGGCGAGAACATCAACGTGCGCCGTTTCGTGCGCTACAGCACGGCGGGCAAGCTGGCGGCCTATCTGCATGGCAGCAAGATCGGCGTGCTGATTGATCTCAGCGGTGGCGCCGACACTCTGGGCAAGGACCTGGCGATGCATATCGCGGCGAGCAAGCCGATTTGCGTATCGAAAGACCAGGTGCCGCAGGAATTGCTGGACAATGAGCGCAAGATTTACACCGCACAAGCCGCAGAGAGCGGCAAGCCGGCCAACATCGTCGAGAAGATGGTGGATGGACGCATTGCCAAGTACCTGGCCGAAGTTACCCTGCTGGGCCAGCCTTTCGTGAAAGACCCGGACACCCTGGTGGAGAAATTGCTGGCCACGCAGGGCGCGAAGGTGAATGCGTTCCAGATGTTCGTGGTGGGTGAGGGCATCGAGAAGAAGGTGGAAGATTACGCCGCTGAAGTTGCCGCTGCCGCAAAGGTGTAAACCTAAAAACAGCAATTCAAGCCACAGAGAACACAGAGATGAAGTGGGCGCCACATATTTTTTCTGTTCACCTGATGGGTGAAGGCAGCATTTACGGAAATCATTTGTTTCTCCTCAGTGATCTCTGTGGCTAACTGGTTTTTTCAGGATAAATCATGATGGCCGCACCCTACAAACGCATCCTGCTCAAGCTCTCCGGCGAAGCGCTGATGGGCGATGACAGTTACGGCATCAACCGTGCCGTGATCGGGCGCATCGTCAGCGAGATCGGCGAAGTGGTTGCGCTGGGTGTGCAGGTGGCAATAGTGATCGGTGGCGGCAATATTTTCCGCGGGGTGGCACCGGCCGCTGCGGGCATGGATCGCGCCACTGCCGATTACATGGGCATGCTGGCCACGGTGATGAATGCCATGGCCTTGTCGGATGCCATGAAGCGTTCCGGGCTGGAATGCCGCGTGCAGTCTGCGCTCAATCTGGAGCAGGTGGCGGAGCCGTTCATACGCGGCAAGGCCCTGCGCTATCTGGAAGAAGGCAAGGTCGTGATATTCGGTGCCGGTACCGGCAATCCTTTCTTTACCACCGATACCGCTGCCGCCTTGCGTGGCGTGGAAATGGATGCGGAAGTGGTCATCAAGGCAACCAAGGTGGACGGCGTATATACCGCCGATCCGAAAAAGGATGCTTCCGCCACCCGTTACCAGGAGTTGAGTTTCGATGAGGCGATAGCCAGGAATCTCCAGGTGATGGATGCTACTGCGCTGACCCTGTGCCGCGACCAGAACCTGCCCATTATTGTGTTCAGCATCTTCAAGCACGGCGCGTTGAAACGCGTAGTGATGAGGGAGGATGAAGGGACGCTGGTGCATTGCAATTGAGGATCGAGGACTGAGGGTAAGGCGGCGATGGTTTTGCTCAGACCTTAGTCCTCTGACAAAGGAGGAAAAAAGTAATGATTTCTGATGTCAAAAAAAATACCGAACAAAAGATGAGCAAGACGCTGGAGACGCTCAAGGCGGATTTCAGCAAGATTCGTACTGGCCGTGCGCATACCGGCATTCTGGATCATGTGACGGTGGATTATTATGGCAACCCCACTCTGATCAGCCAGGTCGCCAACGTGACCCTGATCGATGCGCGCACGATTGGAGTGCAGCCGTGGGAAAAGAACATGGTCGGGCCGGTGGAGAAGGCGATCCGGGATGCCGATCTGGGGCTGAACCCGGCGACCAATGGCGATGTGATTCGTGTACCCATGCCGATGCTGACCGAAGAGCGCCGCCGCGACATGATCAAGGTGGTGCGCGGTGAGGCGGAGAATGCCAAGGTGGCGGTGCGCAATGTGCGCCGCGATTCCAACGAGCATCTCAAGAAATTGCTCAAGGATAAAAAAGTCAGCGAAGACGATGAGCGCCGTGCGCAGGATGACGTGCAGAAACTGACTGACCGCTTTGTCGCCGAAATAGACAAGGCACTACAGGTAAAAGAAGCAGACCTGATGGCGGTTTAAGATCGAGGACTGAGGGTCGAGGACTGAGGCAAGGGGGCGAGGATTTTACTCAGTCCTCAGTCCTCATTTTAGGGATTCCCAATGGCGTTATTTCAAAGCTCTACCTCTGTCATCCCAGACGCCCCCGCCGTTCCGCGCCATATCGCCATCATCATGGATGGCAATGGCCGCTGGGCAAAGAAGCGCTTCCTGCCGCGCGTGGCGGGACACCAGCGCGGTGTGGAAAGGGTGCGCGAAGTGGTCAAGGCCTGCCGCGAACTGGGAGTCGAGTACCTGACCCTGTTTGCCTTCAGCAGCGAGAACTGGCGCCGTCCGGCGGATGAGGTCTCGTTCCTGATGCAGTTGTTCCTGAAAATGCTGGAGCGTGAAGTCGGGAAGCTGCATGAGAATAATATCCGCCTGAAAATCATCGGTGACCGCAGCCATTTTGACGACAAGCTCTGCCAGCGTATTGCCGAAGCGGAACAACTCACCGCGAACAACACCAGCCTGACGCTTACCATTGCCGCCAATTACGGCGGGCGCTGGGACATCATGCAGGCGGTGCAATCGATGTTGCAGGCGCGCCCCGAGTTGACATCCAGCTTCAACGAAGCGGAACTAGAATCCTATCTCTCCATGCATTATGCGCCGGAGCCGGACTTGTTCATCCGTACCGGCGGTGAGCAACGCATCAGCAATTTCCTGTTGTGGCAACTGGCTTACACCGAACTGTATTTTACCGATACGTTGTGGCCGGCCTTTAACCGTGAGGCATTGCAGGCCGCCATCCAGTCATACCAGACACGCGAACGCCGCTTCGGGCGCACCAGCGAGCAAGTGCAGAGAAAGAGTGCTGATGCTTAGGCAGCGTGTCATTACTGCGATTATCCTGCTGGCCCTGTTCCTGTCTGCTCTGTTTTTTTTACCCACGCCGGGATGGATGGTGCTGATCACCGTCATGGTGATGCAGGGGACAGCGGAATGGGCGCGTCTGGCCAAGCTGTCCGGCAAGGTTGCCAACGGCTACTGGTGGCTGACCCTGGCCGTGATGGCAGGCATCATGTGGTTTGATGCAAGCCATACCTTTACGCAACATGCAATAATGCATTTGCTGATTTATGCTGCGTCGGCGCTGTTGTGGCTGGTCGTGGCGCCGGCCTGGCTCAAGCTCGGCTGGCAAGTGCGCCAGCCGTCATTGATGATGCTGACCGGCTGGGCGTTATTGGTGCCGACCGGTTTGGCGATGATGGACTTGCGCGCAGCCAACCCGTGGTGGCTGCTCGGTGTGATGGGGCTGGTGTGGGTGGCGGACATCGCCGCCTATTTCACCGGGCGCAAGTTCGGCAGAACCAAGCTCGCACCCAGCATCAGCCCCGGCAAGACCCGGGAAGGCGTGATCGGCGCACTGCTCGGCGTGGCCATCTATGTGCCGCTGGTCATATGGTTCAGCGGCTTGGACGTTGCCACTTACAGGATGTTGCCCGGCCTCACACTGATAGCCTGGGTGTGGGTGGTGCTGGCGGTGCTCGGCGACCTGTTTGAATCCGCCGTCAAGCGCCAGGCCGGTGTCAAGGATAGCGGCGCGCTGCTGCCCGGCCACGGCGGCCTGCTGGATCGCATCGATGCGCTGACTTCCACACTGCCATTGGCTGCGATGGTGGTATTGTTCCAGAAGCTGGCATGAGAAAACATGAAATGCGTGATGGGTAATGAGTGATGGGTGACTCGCCAAACTCCTGTCACCTATAACCCATCACTTGTCACCTGGTTCTGAAAACATGGCACAAACCATTACAAACCTCACCATACTCGGTTCCACCGGCAGCATAGGCGCCAGCACGCTGGATGTGGTGGCACGCCATCCCGGCAGGTACCGCGTATTGGCGCTTACCGCACAACGCCAGGAAGATGTGCTGTTCGAGCAATGTATGCGCTTCAAGCCGCGCTATGCGGTGTTGCTGGAAGAGGCTGCGGCTGCGCGGCTGGCGCAGAAAATTGCCGCCGCCGGTCTTGCCGTGCAAGTGCGGTGCGGAGTCGAGGCGCTCGAATTCGTGTCGTCCCTGCCCGAAGTGGATGCGGTGATGGCGGCTATCGTTGGGGCGGCCGGTTTGCGCCCGACCCTGGCTGCTGCGCGTGCCGGAAAAAAAATCCTGCTGGCGAACAAGGAGACGCTGGTGATGGCGGGGCGGATATTCATGGATGTGGTGCGCCAGCATAACGCCATACTGCTGCCCATCGACAGCGAACACAATGCCATTTTCCAGGCGCTGCCGCACGATTTTTGTAGAGATCATTCGGGCAACCTCGCAACCAGCGGCGTGAGTAAAATCCTGCTCACCGCATCCGGCGGCCCGTTCCGCGACACTCCCTTATCCGAATTGCAACAGGTCACAGCGGAGCAGGCATGTGCGCATCCGAACTGGGTAATGGGACGCAAGATTTCGGTGGACTCGGCCACCATGATGAACAAGGGGCTGGAGGTCATCGAGGCGCACTGGCTGTTCAACGCGCCTGCCGATGCGATCCAGGTGGTGGTGCATCCGCAGAGCGTGATCCATTCGCTGGTGCAATATGTGGATGGTTCGGTGCTGGCGCAGTTGGGCAACCCCGACATGCGCACCCCTATTGCCCATGCGCTGGCTTATCCGGAACGCATCGAAGCCGGAGTCGAACCGCTGGACCTGCTCAAGGTGGCCACCCTCAATTTTATTGCCCCGGATTTCGCGCGCTTCCCCTGCCTGGCGCTGGCCTATCAGGCCTTGCGCGCCGAGGGCACGGCGCCTGCCATGCTGAATGCGGCGAATGAAGTAGCCGTAGCTGCTTTCCTCGATAAACGGATTTCCTTCCTTGCCATTCCGCGCGTGATAGAAGATGTGCTGGCAGCCTTGCCGGTAACGATGGTGAATACCCTGGATGATGTGCTGAATGCAGATGCCGCCGCCCGCACAGCAGCGCAGGAACTGATACAACGCACAGCTTCCCTCAGTCCTCAGTCCTCAGTCCTCAGCCCTCTCCAATCATGACTACGCTATGGGCCTTCGCTTTAGCCATTGCACTGCTGGTGCTGGTCCACGAGTTAGGCCACTACTGGGTGGCACGCCGCTGCGGAGTGAAGGTGCTGCGCTTCTCGGTCGGTTTCGGCAAGCCGCTGTTCGCCAGACATTTCGGCGGCGAGACCGAGTGGGTGCTTTCCGCCATTCCACTGGGCGGCTACGTCAAGATGCTGGACGAGCGCGAAGAGGAGGTGGCAGCACACGAACTGCACCGCGCCTTCAATCGTCAGCCCGTAATGTGGCGCATGGCCATCGTGGTGGCCGGGCCGGTGTCCAACCTGCTGCTGGCCGTTGTCCTGTATTGGGTGCTGTTCATGCATGGTGTGCCTGGGGTGAAACCGCTGCTGGGTGAAGTCGCGCCGCAAACGCCCGCTGCCATGGCGCAATTGCGCGCACAGGAAACCATTATCAGCATCAACGGTGAGCCTGTTCCAAGCTGGGAACAGGTGCGCTGGGTGTTGCTGGACTTGGCACTGCAAGGTGCGGTGGCACATATCGAGGGGCGTACTGCGCAGGGAGAAACCGTTCAGCATGACCTCGATCTGAAAGTGCTTGCACCCGGTGATCTGAATGGCGATTTTACGCAAAAGCTTGGCTTGCAGTTGTTCCAGCCATTGGTGCAGCCCATCATCGGCAAGCTGGTGGAAGGCGGGGTTGCGCAACGCGCCGGTTTGCGTCCGGGCGATCATATCAGGAGTATAGACGGGCGCACCCTTACGCGCTGGACGGAACTGGTGGAGATGGTGCGCAGCCACCCTGGCCGCGTACTCCATTTGGAGATAGAGCGTGCGGGCAGCTTGCTGGCGTTTGATGTTACGCCGGAAACAACTGCCGAGGCGGGTAAACAGGCAGGCAAGATTGGCGCGGGACCGTACCTGGACAAGCAGGCGTTTGATGCGTTGCTGACGGAGGTGCACTATGGGCCTTTTGCCGCTTTCAGGCAGGCAATGCGCAAGTCATGGGAAACAGCAGCGGTGAGTTTGAGGATGATGGGCAAGATGATATTCGGCGAAATTTCGCTGAAAAACCTGAGTGGGCCGATTACGATTGCCGATTATGCCGGGCAGTCCGCAAAGCAGGGCTTGACGTCCTATCTTGACTTCCTGGCGCTGATCAGCATCAGCCTTGGTGTGTTGAATTTGCTGCCCATCCCCTTATTGGATGGAGGACATTTGTTGTATTATATGGCTGAACTGATAAAGGGTAGTCAAGTGTCCGAGAAGGCGTGGGAGGCAGGGCAGAATGTGGGGATCGTACTGCTCGTTACCTTGATGGCTTTTGCGCTGTATAACGATATCAGCCGCCTGATCTTTGGCTGAACCAACTATATGAAACTAAAAAAAATCGCGGGCTTGATCCCGCTGCTGTATGCCACTTCCGCTGCGGCAATCGAGCCGTTTGTTGTCAAAGACATCAGGGTGGAGGGCATACAGCGCACCGAAGCGGGTACGGTGTTCAGCTACTTGCCGGTCAAGGTCGGTGAAACACTGGATGATGAACATGCGACTGCCGCAATCCGCGCATTGTTTGCTACCGGTTTCTTCAAGGACGTGCGCCTGGAGGTGGAGCAGGGAGTGTTGATTGTGCTGGTGCACGAACGCCCGGCAATTGCCAGTGTGGAAATAGAAGGTGTAAAAGATTTCCCCAAAGACCAATTGCGCGACAATCTCAAGCTGATCGGCTTGGGGGAAGGCCGTATTTTCGACAAATCAGCACTGGATAAGTCCGAACAGGAGCTCAAGCGCCAGTATGTGGCGCGCGGCAAATACGGGGTAACGGTCAATACCACTGTCACCGAGCTGGAGCGCAACCGCGTCGCCATCAACTTTAACGTAGTGGAAGGCGAAGTATCCAAGATCAAGCAGATCAACGTGATCGGCAACCATGCCTACAGCGAGTCGGAATTGCGGGATATGATGAAACTCGATACGGACAACTGGATGAGTTGGTTCAGCAAGAGCGACCAGTATTCCAAGCAGAAGTTGTCGGCCGACCTGGAAACCTTGCGTTCTTTCTATCTCGACGCGGGTTATATGGAGTTCTCCATAGACTCCACCCAGGTTTTTATCACGCCGGACAAGAAAGATATATACATTACCATCAACCTTACCGAAGGTGCCAAGTACACGGTTTCCGACATCAAGTTCGCCGGGCCGGAGAACATCCTGCCGCACGAGCAGATGCGCAAACTGGTTATGATCAAGCCCGGTGACACATTCTCGCGCAAGGAATTGACCGCATCCTCCACGCAGATTGCTGAGCGACTCGGCGACGACGGTTATGCCTTTGCCAACGTCAATGCAGTACCGGACCTTGATAAGGAAAAACACCAGGCGGCATTTACATTCATGGTCGACCCGGGGCAGCGCGTATACGTGCGCCGTATCAACATCGCGGGCAATACCAAGACGCGCGATATGGTGATCAGGCGGGAGTTCCGCCAGATGGAAGGCGAGTGGTTTTCCGGCGGCAAAGCCAAGAAATCCAAGCAACGGGTTGATCGGCTGGATTATTTCAGCGAAGTGAATATTGAAACAAATGCTGTGACAGGCACAAATGACCAACTGGATGTTGCCTTATCGGTAAAAGAAAAGAATACCGGCGACTTCTCTGTCGGCGCCGGTGTATCCAGTGGCGAGGGGTTAGTGCTGAGTACCGCCATTACGGAGCGCAACCTGTTCGGTTCCGGCAACTATCTTTCCACACAGATCAATACCAGCAAGGTCAATCAGGTGTATTCAGTCTCATACACCAACCCTTACTACACGGAAGACGGAATGAGCCGCGGCTTCGATTTATACAAACGCGATACGAATACGACCAATACCGCAGTCAGCCAGTACAACTCTTCCACGCTGGGTGCGGGAGTACGCTACGGCGTGCCGATCGGCGACGAAGATACCATCCACTATGGCTTGTCGGCGGAACAGACAAGCCTTACGCTTGCCCCTATAAGCCCGCAACGTTTTATTGACTATGTCAAGTTATTCGGCGCCAATACGACTAATTTGCTTGGCACCGTGGGCTGGAGCAGCGATAACCGTGACAGCGCGATTTACACCACGGAAGGGGCGACACGGCGTGCTTTTGCGGAACTCTCCTTGCCGGTATCAAACCAGCGTTATTACAAGCTGACCTACCAGCACCAGCAGTTTTACCCGGTGAGCCGCGAACTTACCCTCATGCTGAATGGCGAAGGGGGTCTCGCGGGCGGCTATGGCGGCATGCCGTTGCCATTCTTCAAGAATTTCTATGCGGGTGGAACCGGTTCGGTGCGGGGTTATGAGCCAAGTTCATTGGGGCCGCGTGATAGTTTGAATAACGCGCTGGGCGGCACCAAGCGCATCGTGGGCAATGCTGAAATGCTATTCCCGGTACCTTTTATGCCCAAGGAAAAGTCGGTGCGAATGAGTGTTTTTGCCGATGCGGGTACAGTATTTGGCCCGGACAACGCGATAGCGGAGGCAACTGGCCTGCGTTATTCTGCCGGTGTGGCAATGACATGGATATCGCCTGTTGGCCCGCTCAAGGTAAGCATGGGGAAAGCATTAAACTCCAAGCCCAACGACAAATTGCAAAAATTCCAGTTCCAGCTAGGTTCAATATTTTAAAGTTTGCAGGGAGAAAAAATTGAAAAACCAGAAATTGAAAACATGGCTCATCGGGTTTATGCCAATCTTGCTGGCGCTGTATTTTACCCAGGTAGCGGCGGCGGACTTCCGGATTGGAGTGGTGGATACCGAGCGCATCCTGCGTGAATCCGTACTCGCCTTGAAGGCGGAAAAGAAGATCGAGAAGGAGTTTGCCGCACGCGACCAGGAAATAAAAAGGGTCTCCCAGCAAATAAAGGATATACATGCGTTTCTGGACAAGGAGGGCATGACGCTGCCGGATGCCGAGCGCCGCAACAAGGAGCGCGAGCTGGATAATTTGAACGTGAATTTGCAGCGCCTGCAGCGCGAATTTCGCGAGGACTTGAACTTGCGCAAGAATGAGGAGTTGGTGGTAGTTCTGGGGCAAGCCAACAAAGCCATACAGCAGATCGCGGAAAGCGAAAAATACGATTTGATATTGCAGGAAGCGGTGTACCGCAATCCCAAAATAGATATCACCGAGAAGGTGCTGAAGTTCCTGGCGAACGAAAAATAATTGCGTGAATGAAGCGGACAGCTTATCGGTTGGCGGACATGGCAGCGCGTTTTGGCGGACGTGTGCTGGGCGATGCCGGCACCGCAGTTAACCAGGTCGCCACGCTGGATAGTGCGCAAGCCGGACACATCTCTTTCCTGACCAGCAGCAAATACCGCCCGCAGCTTGCCGCCACGCGTGCCGGTGCCGTCATTGTGGGCGAAGCTGACGCCGATGCAACCCGGCTTCCCCGTATCGTATGCGACAACCCCTATGCCTATTTCGCCAGGGTTTCCGCGTTCCTGAACCCGGCGCCGCAGGTCATCCCCGGCATCCACCCCAGTGCCGTGATCGGAGAAAATGCGCAGATCGATCCGACAGCTCACGTTGGCCCGCATGTGGTGGTCGGGGCAGGCGCCAGAATCGGCGCGCGTTGCGTGATCATGGAGGGATGCAGCATAGGCGCGGGTGTCGCCATCGGCGAGGAAGCACGCTTGTATCCGCGCGTGGTGGTGTATCACGGTTGCGTGTTGGGAAACAGGCTGATTGCGCATTCCGGGGCGGTGATCGGCGCGGATGGCTTCGGCATCGCGCCGGATGAGGGGCGCTGGCTGAAAATCCCGCAGATCGGCCGCGTGGTGATAGGCGACGATGTGGAGATCGGCGCGAACACCACCATAGACCGCGGCGCGCTGGATGACACCGTGATCGAGGACGGGGTCAAGCTGGACAACCAGATCCAGGTGGCGCACAACGTGCGCATCGGCGCGCACACCGCGATTGCCGGATGTGTCGGCATTGCCGGCAGTGCCACCATCGGGCGCCATTGCCGCATCGGCGGCAGCGCGGGCATCCTGGGACATCTGCAAATAGCCGACCATGTGGAAATTTCCTCCTTCACGCTGGTCGGCAAGTCCATACGCGAAGCGGGCAGCTACAGCGGAATTTTTCCGTTCAGCAGCAACGAGGCATGGCGCAAAAATGCCGTGCATTTGCGCCATCTGGACGATTTGGCCAAGCGCATCAAACAACTGGAACGTGAAATCGCCGCCCTTAAACCGGCATGTCAAGGGGAATAAACTGCATGAGCATCCAAATGGATATCCACGAAATTCTGCAACATCTGCCGCACCGTTATCCCTTCCTGCTGATAGACCGCGTGCTGTCGGTGGAACCGGGCAAGAGCATTGTGGCGCTGAAAAATGTCAGCATCAACGAGCCGTTTTTTCCCGGCCATTATCCGCACCATCCGGTGATGCCGGGCGTGCTGATTATCGAGGCGATGGCGCAGGCGGCGGCATTGTTGTCGTTCAAGAGCCAGGGAACCAGGCCGGATGACAACTCGGTCTATTATTTTGTGGGTATTGATGGCGCGCGCTTCAAGCGTCCGGTCAGCCCGGGCGATCAACTGATTCTCAAGGTAGAAATATTGCGCAACATGCGCGGCCTGTGGAAATTCAGCGCAGTGGCCGAGGTGGACGGGCAGGTGGCGGCGCAAGCGGAACTGATGTGCACCATGCGGGATAAATAATGCGGCACCCGACGGCGCTCATCCACCCCAATGCCAGTCTGGCTGAGGATGTTGAGGTAGGGGCTTATAGCATCATCGGCGAGCATGTGGAAATAGAATCCGGCACGGTGATCGGTCCGCACGTGGTGATCAACGGCCATACCCGCATCGGCAAGAATAACCGTATCTTCCAGTTCAGTTCGCTGGGTGAAATTCCGCAGGACATGAAATATGCGGGCGAGCCGACGCGGCTGGAAATCGGCGATAACAACATCATCCGCGAATTCTGCACCTTCAATCTGGGTACGGCGCAGGATGTTGGCGTGACACGCGTGGGCAACCACAACTGGATCATGGCCTACGTGCATCTGGCGCACGACTGCCAGATCGGCAACCACACCATCTTCGCCAACAACGCGCAACTGGCCGGTCATGTGCAGGTAGGAGACCACGCCATCCTGGGCGGCTTTACCGTAGTACACCAATTCTGCCAGATCGGCGCGCACGTGATTACCGGCATGGGCACCATCCTGTTGCAGGACATTCCGCCTTACGTCACCGCCTCCGGCAATCCCGCCGCACCGCACGGCATCAATTCGGAAGGCCTGAAGCGGCGCGGTTTTTCGAGCAATGCGATCATGGCGATCAAGCGTGCCTACAAGACCTTGTACAAATCCGGGATGTCGCTGGAAGAGGCGAAAGAAGCCATACTCGGGCAGGCGTCGGAACACCCCGAACTCGATGCGCTGACAGATTTTTTGAACCATACGCAGCGCGGCATCATCCGTTAATTTTCCGTCATGACGCAACAAATCAAAACCATCGCGATGGTCGCGGGCGAAGCATCGGGCGACCTGCTCGGCAGCCACCTGATGGAAGCGCTCAAGCAGGCAGCGCCTGGCGTGCGCTTCATCGGTATCGGCGGGCCGAAGATGCAGGCGGCGGGTATGCAGGTCTTGTTTCCGATGGAGAAACTCGCCGTGCGCGGCTATGTTGAAGTGCTGCGCCATTACCGCGAGATCGTCGGCATCCGTCGCAAGCTGCGCGCACAGTTTATTGCCCACCCGCCGGATTTATTCATCGGCGTGGATGCGCCGGATTTCAACCTCGACCTGGAACTGGCGCTCAAACAGCATGGAATTCCCACCGTGCATTATGTCAGCCCGTCGATCTGGGCGTGGCGTGGCGAACGCATCCACAAGATCAAGCGCGCCGTATCGCACATCCTTGCGCTGTTCCCGTTCGAGGCATCGTTGTATGAGCAGGCTGGGGTGCCGGTGACCTACGTTGGACACCCGCTGGCCGACACGCTGCCGGATATACCCAAGCGTATTGCCATGCGCGAACAGATGCGCCTGCCCATGCAGCACAAGGTGTTTGCATTTCTGCCGGGCAGCCGCCAGAGCGAGGTGCGGCAACTATCCAGACTCTTCATCGAAACCGCAAAGCTGATTTTGCAAAAACTTCCCGATGCGCGTTTTCTGGTGCCGCTGGTAAGCCGCGAAACGCGGGCCATCTTTGAAGAGATGCAATGGAAGCTGGAAGCGCAGGAACTGCCCATCACCCTGCTGTTCGGGCATGCGCACGACGCCATGATCGCGGCAGACGGTGTGCTGGTGGCGTCCGGCACCGCCACGCTGGAAGCCGCACTGCTCAAGCGTCCCATGGTCATCACCTACAAGATGCCGGGCTTTACCTGGTGGCTCATGAAACGCAAGAAATATCAACCGTATGTCGGCCTGCCCAACATCCTGGCCGGAAGATTCGTGGTGCCGGAGCTGTTGCAGGAAGACGCCATACCGGAAAATCTGGCGCAGGCGCTGCTCAACCTGGTTGCAGACAAGGGGGCGGTGGCCGAACTGGAAGAAATTTTTTCCGACATGCACGCCACCCTCAGGCAGAATACCGCACATAAGGCGGCGCAGGCCATCATGCCGTATCTGGTTGCGCGCAAATGAGCCTGGTTATCTGCGGCGTGGATGAGGCCGGGCGCGGCCCCTTGGCTGGGCCGGTGTATGCCGCTGCGGTGATACTGGATGCCAGTCGGCCGATTGCCGGGCTGGCAGATTCCAAAAGGCTCAGCGAGAAACGGCGCGATAAACTCGCGCTGGAAATCAGGCAGCATGCCTCGGCATGGGCTGTAGCCTGCGCATCGGTAGAAGAAATCGACGAGCTCAACATCCTGTGCGCCAGCCTGCTGGCCATGCGCCGCGCGGTCGAAGCATTGCAGCTGCGCCCGCAGGAAGTCTGGGTGGATGGCCTGCATTGCCCGGATACCGGGCTGCCCAGCCGTGCCATCGTGCAGGGCGACAGCAGCGTGGCGGCCATCTCGGCGGCCTCCATCCTGGCCAAGACTGCGCGTGATGCGGTCATGCTGTCGCTGCACGAGCATTACCCGCAATACGGTTTTGACAGGCACAAGGGCTATCCTACTGCGGCGCACATTGCGGCGTTGAAACTGCACGGTGTGTCCAGAGTGCACAGAAGAAGTTTTGGGCCGGTGCGGGAACTGTTGCAGGGAAGTTAACCAGTTAAAACGCCAACACACGACAACTTGCATATGTAGCCGATACAGGTGCAACAGCCCTATGGCTGGTCAGGATGCCTTCCTGATTTCGTTCGCGCACCTTATCCCGCTCATTATTGCTCCCTCCAGCGTCGCCGGATAAGCGCCTGCCGTGTAGTCGCCTGCCAGCAGCACATTAGGCAACGGCGTAATTTGAGCGGGGCGGCGGAGATCCACTTCGCAGGAGAAGGTGGCGCGCTTTTCGGCGATGACCTGATGCCATAATGGTACTCTCGTTATGCCCAGTTGCTTGTGCAGCTCTTGCGCGACTTTTTGCACCAGTTGTTCTTGTTCCAGTTCCTGGTGCACCCCTTCCGCGCTGATGACGGCGGCGATCAGGCCAAGCTGCCCGGCGATCTGCCCCCTGTCGAACAGCCACTGTGCAACGCCGCGGTCGAAACCCAGCATGGCATGCGGCAGGCGCACCCGTTCCGGATATTGCAGGTACACGGTGTAGATAGGCTGGCAGGGGATGGCTTCGATCTGCTCTGCGATGGGGGCGAGTTGCGGCACGGTACGGAACAGGCGTGCTGAGGAGGTTGGCGAGGCGGCGCAGATGACGTGGCTGCAACGTTGCGTACCCCGAGCGGTAACCAGTTCGATTTCTTTGCCCATCGGCACGATGGCTTCCGCGCCGCATGAGGTGAATACCGCGCCGCCATGCCGGTTGATATATTTTTCCGCACGTTCCGGGAACAGCGCGGAAAAATTGATGCGCGGCAGCAGCATATCGCTATCGCTACGCGCGCCGTTCAGGCTGTCGCGCAACACATTCAGCAACACTTGCGCGGAGGCCTTGTGTACCGGGGTGTTGAGCGCGGAGATGCAGATCGGCTCCCATAACAGGCGTATCAGTTCGCCTTGTTTGTGGGTGCGCAATAACTCGAGTGCGGTGGTGTCGTGCGCCAGCGTAAAGCGAGCGTTGCGCATGGCCAGCATGAAGCGCGAGGCGCGCATGCGCTCTCCGAACGGCAGGCCTTTTGCGCCGAGCAGCCCGAGCAGAAGATGCAACGGTGCTGGCAGGTGCGGTGCCTTGAGCTCAAAGCGGTTGTGCAGGGTGAGTTGCAGCGGCAGGCGCAGGAAATCCTCCTTGATATTGCCGCCGACCTGTTCGATGAGCTTGAGTGTCTGGTGATAACAGCCGAGCAGGATGTGCTGGCCGTTGTCGAGCTGGGTGTTGTTGTACAGGACGCCGCGCGCGCGTCCGCCGAGCTGTTTGGCGCTCTCGAACACGGTGACCGGGATGCCGTGCTGCGCCAGTGTGACTGCGGCGGCCATGCCCGCGTAGCCGCCGCCGATGATGCCTACGTTTAGTTCTTGAGCCACGTCTTGTATGCCAGCCACAGCTTGCGCAACGGAGTAAGCGAGATGCGTTCCTTCAGCACATGGCAACCGCTACGCTGGATTTCGTCCAGCGTAGCGCGGTAGATCGCCGCCATGATGAGGCCGGTGCGCTGGGCCTTGCGGTCTGCTGCGGGCAGTTGCCCGAATGCCTGTTGGTAGTAGCGCTGCGCGCGTTCGATCTGGAACTGCATCAGCTTCTGGAAGCCATCGCTCTCGCGCCTGTTCAGGATGTCATCGGGGTTGACGCCGAACTGTTGCAGCTCGTCCAGCGGCAGGTAGATGCGCCCGCGCCGCGCGTCTTCGCCCACGTCGCGGATGATGTTGGTGAGCTGGAAGGCGATGCCGAGATCGTGCGCGTATTTCAACGTGTTGCGGTCGGTGTAGCCGAAAATTTCCGCCGCGAGCAGGCCGACCACCGAGGCGACGCGGTAGCAATACAGTTGCAGGCTTTTGAAATCGTCATAGTGCTGCTGCTGCAAATCCATTTCCATGCCGTCGATGATCTCGTGCAGGTGCTCCTGCGCCAGGTTGAATTGTTTTATCAGCGGCGCCAGCGCCTGGGTCACCGGATGCTGCGGCTTGCCTTCGTACAGGGCCGCCACTTCGCTGCGCCACCATGCCAGCGTGGTGCGCGCCACATTCTCGTCCGTGCATTCGTCCACCACGTCGTCCACCTCGCGGCAGAAGGCATACAGCGCGGTGATGGCGCGACGCCTGTCCGGCGGCAGAAACAGGAAGCTGTAGTAGAAGCTGGAGCCGCTCTGGACGGCTTTGTCTTGGCAGTATTGGTCTGGGGTCATATTACTTGAAACACATCAATCAGCCACATAACCAGCCACTTGGCTGCCGTATTTTGGCGGCCTAGTGGAATGGCTGGTAGTTTCATCAGAGAGTACAGAGAAAGCAAAAAGCATTTTGGCAATCCTCGCACTTCTCTGTGTACTCTGTGATCTCTGGGGCAAAAAAATCAGTTAAAAACCAAACGGCGCACTCTTGCCCAGCATGATAACCCAGTCCAACGGGCGCAGCACCGGACGATGGCGGAACATGTCGAAATGTGCGCTTTCCAGCTTGTCGAGAATGCGGTTGCCGCCCGCGATGATGAGGCGCATTTCCAGCCCGATGCGGCCGCTGAGTATACTGCCCAGCGGTGCGCCGCTGTTCATCATGTCGCGTGCGCGTTGCACCTGGAATTGCATCAACTCGCGCCACGCCGCATCCACACGGCCTTGCGCGATTTGCTCTCCGGTCACGCCGAAGCTAACCATTTCGTCCTGCGGCAGGTAGATGCGCCCAATGGCGTAATCCTTTTTAACGTCCTGCCAGAAATTGATGAGTTGCAGCGCGGTGCAGATACTGTCGGAACAGGCCAGATTCTTTGGCGTGGCTTCCTCGTACAAATGCAGCAGCAATCTGCCCACCGGATTGGCGGAGCGGCGGCAGTAGTCCAGTACCTCGTCGAAATTGGCATAGCGTTTTTTGACTACATCCTGCGAGAAAGCGTCGAGCAGGTCGTGGAATAATTGCAGCGGCAACTGGTGCTGCTCAACAATCCCGGCAACGTCGCGGAACAAGGGCGTCAGCGGTGCTTCGCTGGCCGCAATGCGCTTCAGTTCTGTGCGGAATTCATCCAGCTTTGCCAGGCGCTCCTCATTGGGAACATCGCCCTCATCGGCGAAATCGTCGGCCTGGCGCGCGAAATGGTAGATGATTTCCACCGCCCGCCGCAGGCGCCTGGGCAGCAGGATGGAGGCGACCGGGAAATTTTCGTAGTGATCGACAGCCATGCCTTGTCAGGCGAGGTCTTCGCGGCGCAGCAGAAATACAAACTCATCTCCCGCCGCCACATCCAGCCAGGTGAACGGCAGGTCGGGGTAGGCGGCTTCGAGCGCGGCAAGGTTGTGGCCGATTTCCACGATCAATATGCCGCCCGGCGTGAGGTGTGCCGCGGCTTGCTGGAGAATTTTGCGTGTTGCGTCCAGTCCGTCTGCGCCGCTGCCCAGCGCGAGTTGCGGCTCGTGCCGGTATTCCTGCGGCAGCGCGGCCATCGCTGATGCCGCCACATACGGCGGATTGCTGATGATGATATTGTATTGTCTGCCGCCCAGTTTTGCGAACAGGTCGGATTCGAGCAGGTGCACGCGGTCTTCCAGCGCGTAGTCGGTTATGTTGCGTTGCGCCACGGCCAGCGCATCGGCGGAAAGGTCGGCAGCATCCACTTCTGCATTGGGGAAGGCAAGCGCGGCGAGAATGGCGAGGCAGCCGCTGCCGGTGCATAGGTCCAGCACATGCGTTACATCTTCCGGATTGTCCACCCAGGGCGCAAGCTGCTCGCGCAACAGCTCGGCGATGAAGGAGCGCGGCACGATCACGCGCTCGTCCACATAGAAGCGCAAGTCGCCCAGCCAGGCTTCGTGCGTCAGGTATGCGGCAGGCGTACGGTGCTCGACGCGCTTCTCGATGATGTTCAACACCTCATACAATTCGGTTTGGGTAAGGGTGGCGTCGAGAAATGGGTCAAGGCGATCCAGCGGCAGGTGCAGGGTGTGCAGGATGAGATAGGCGGCCTCGTCGTAGGCGTTGTCGCTGCCATGCCCGAAGAATATCTTTGCTTCGTTGAAACGGCTTACCCCAAAGCGCAGGCAGTCACGCACCGTTTGGAGTGTGGTGCGTGCATCCGAAAAACAAGCGGCACCCATCTCAGTCTCCGCCTCCGCCGCCATTACCACCGCCATCACAACTGCCGCCGCCATGTGATGCGCTATTGCCACCGGAGCCTGGGGTGCTGTCGCACGATGCCGATGAATCGCCGCCACGTTTGCGCGGACGGAATGCTATCCAGAGAAGCACGCAGATGAAGGCAGGGAGGATTAGTTGCAGTAATGTTGTCATAATTTCAGCCTATCAGTAGTTTTTTCAGGGTGAGGAAATATATCTCGGATAGCGTATCCAGGCCGGCCACTGCCACGCATTCGTTGAGCTTGTGGATGGTGGCGTTGAGCGGCCCAAGTTCGATGACCTGCGGGCAGATGTCGGCGATGAAACGTCCGTCCGAGGTGCCGCCGCCGGTGGAAAGTTCGGTTTCGATGCCGGTTGCCTGTTTGATGGCGGCGCTTACCGCATCCACCAGTTTGCCGCGCGGGGTGAGGTAGGGCTTTCCGGCCAGTAACCAGATCAAGTCATGGCTCAGGCCGTGTTTGTCGAGAATGGCGTGCACCTTGGCCTTCAGGCTATCCACCGTGCTGGCGGTGGAGAAACGGAAATTGAATTCGATCTCCACGCTGCCCGGCACGATGTTGGCAGCACCCGTGCCGCCGTGGATGTTGGAAATCTGCCAGGTAGTGGGCGGAAAATATTCGTTGCCCTGATCCCACACCGTTGCGGCCAGTTCGGCGATGGCCGGAGCGGCAAGGTGGATGGGGTTCTTGGTCAGGTGCGGGTAGGCGATGTGGCCCTGTATGCCTTTCACGGTGAGCGTGCCGGATAGCGAGCCGCGCCGTCCGTTCTTGATGGTGTCGCCGGTTCGGGTTACCGAAGTAGGCTCGCCCACGATGCAGTAATCCAGCTTTTCACCGCGTGCCTGCAATGCTTCCACGACGCGCACCGTGCCGTCCACTGCCACACCTTCTTCATCGGAAGTCAGCAGCAAGGAAATGGAGCCGGCATGGTCGGGATGGCCGGCGACAAATCTTTCGATGGCGGTGACGAAGGCAGCCAGTGAACCTTTCATGTCGGCGGCGCCACGGCCATACAGCATGCCATCGCGCACGTCGGGGATGAACGGGTCGCTGAGCCACTGGTCCAGCGGGCCGGTCGGCACCACGTCGGTATGGCCCGCGAAACATACGATGGGACCGCTGTTGCCGCGCCGCGCCCACAGGTTGTCCACATTGCCGCAACGCATCATCTCTGGCTTGAAACCGAGCGGTTCCAGACGCGTGCCGATGAGCGTCAGGCAGCCTTCATCCTGCGGCGTGAGCGAGCGGCGCGAAATAAGTTCCTTGGCGAGTTGCAGGGTATCGGACATGGTGAGTATGGTTCAGGGATTAATTTTCCATGAGCGGCAGTTATGCCGGGAAGTACGGCTTGCTGTCAGGCAGGCTTATGTGCCGTGGGTTTTTCATCAGCCGGCACCGGGAATTTCGATATTCAGCGTGATGTTGCCAAAATCCACAGCAGGTGCAGTTGGCTGTGCGCCGGGATGCAATTCTTTGGCATCAAAAGCCTTCATCTTGGTGGTCTGCGAATAATCGATGAGCGAAGACAGGTTGCTGGCCGAATCTGCGTTATGTAGCGCCTCTTCCTTGGAGATCATGCCGCTCTTGAACAGCTTGTACAGCGCCTGTTCAAATGTCTGCGAGCCGGGCGATACGCTCTGGCTGATGGCGTCACGTATTTTTTCGATCTCGTCATTCTTGATCAGGTCAGCGATGAGTGAAGTGTTGAGCAGAATTTCCACCGCTGGCACAAGCTTGCCCTGTGTGTTGCGGACAAGGCGTTGTGAAATGACCGCGCGCAGGCACATGGACAGGTCGGACAGTACGCTCTGTCGTGCATCATAGGGGAAAAAATTAACGATGCGGTTCAGTGCGTGGTAACTGTTATTGGCGTGCAGCGTGGACAGGCACAAGTGGCCGGTTTGGGCAAAGATGAGCGCATGCATCAAAGTATCGCGGTCGCGTATTTCACCTATCATCAGCACATCCGGCGCCTCGCGCATGGCGCTTTCCAAGGCATTGTAATAGGACTCGGTGTCCGTGCCGATTTCGCGCTGGTTAACTATGGATTTTTTGTGCTGAAAAATATACTCGACGGGGTCTTCGATGGTCAGGATGTGGCCGGTGCGTGTTGTATTGCGGTGTTCAATCATGGCCGCCAGTGTGGAGGATTTGCCCGAGCCGGTTGCGCCAACCATCAGCACCAGGCCGCGTTTCTCCATGATGAGTTCCTTCAGGACCGGCGGCAGGTTCAATTCCTCAATGTTGAGGATTTTGCTTCTCACATGGCGGATGACGATGGCAGTATCACCGCGCTGGCGGAAAATGTTGACGCGGAAGTTGCCGATACCTGGCGCACGGAAGGAAAAGTTCATTTCCATGTTCGTTTCAAAGGCGGCAATCTGTTCCGGTGTCATCATCTCGTAGGCGATGCGCTTGGTGGTCGCCGCATCAAGAACCTGTGCGTTCACCGGCATGGACATGCCGTCGATCTTGATGTTGATTGGTGCGCCTACGGAAAAAAACAAATCGGATGCAAGTTTGTCTGCGGCAAGTTGCAGCAACGGGGTAATGATCATGTTTTTGCTCCTTAAAGTACAGTCGCTATAGGTTCGGTACACTTTATCCATGAATCCGTTCGCATTGAGCCTGTCGAAATATGTACGGATTCATGTGCTTCGACATGCTCAGCACGAACGGTGGTTTAGTTTAATCCGTGCCGGATCAATAGTCGTTAGACGTTAGTCGCTAGTTAAAAACCGCCGCGTGCGGCGACAACACAAACTAACGATTGCCAACTAATATTCAAATACCACGCAACAGTTCGTTGATGCCCACCTTGCCGCGCGTCTTCTCATCTACTTTCTTCACGATTACGGCACAATATAGACTGTAGCTGCCATCCTTTGCAGGCAGGTTGCCGCTGACCACCACCGAGCCAGCAGGGACGCGGCCATAGTACACTTCGCCTGTTTCGCGGTCATAAATCTTGGTGCTCTGGCCTATGAACACGCCCATCGAGATCACCGAGCCTTCTTCCACGATCACGCCTTCGACGATTTCCGAGCGTGCGCCGATGAAACAGTTGTCCTCGATGATGGTGGGGTTGGCTTGCACCGGTTCCAGCACGCCGCCGATGCCGACGCCGCCGCTCAAATGCACATTCTTGCCGATCTGCGCGCAGGAACCGACGGTGGCCCAGGTGTCCACCATCGTGCCCTCATCCACATACGCGCCAATATTCACATATGAGGGCATCAGCACCACGTTCTTGGCGATGAAAGATCCCTTGCGTGCCGATGCCGGAGGCACCACGCGGAAGCCACCGTCACGGAAATCCTTGGAGTTGTAGTCGGCAAACTTGGATTGCACCTTGTCGTAATAATTGGTGAAACCGCCCTTGATGAAGGCATTGTCTTCCATGCGGAACGACAGCAACACGGCCTTTTTCAACCATTGATGGGTGATCCACTGGCCGTTAATTTTCTCCGCTACACGCAGCTTTCCCTGATCGAGACGTTCGATGACGGTAGTGATGGCTTCTTTCAACTTGGCGTCCACGGTATGCGGGGTGATTTCGGTGCGGCGCTCAAAGGCGGGTTCGATGATGTTTTGCAATTCTTGCATGATGGTCCCTGTTTGATGAAAAGTCGTTAGTCGTTAGACGTTAGTTGCTAGTTGGCGTTGTCCGCAGCGCGGGTTTTTAACTAACGACTAGTGACTAACGTCTAACGACTGAATCTGGCTATACGATGCGCGGCTTCCACGGCCTCGTTCAGTTCCGCCACCAGCGCGATGCGCACAAAACGTTCGCCCGGATTCACGTCATGCGTAGTGCGCGCGAGGTAACTGCCCGGCAACACGGAGACATTATAGTCGCGATACAAGTGTTGCGCGAACGTGGTGTCGGCTGTGGGTACGCGCAGCCACAAATAAAAGCTGGCATCCGGCAGGGTGACCGGCAGCACCGGCTTGAGGATGCCGGTGACCTGGGAAAATTTCTCAGCATACAGGCGGCGGTTTCCGGCAACGTGTTCTTCGTCTTGCCAGGCGGCGGCGCTGGCGGCTTGTATCGCTGGGTTCATGGCGCAGCCGTGGTAGGTGCGATATAGCGTGAATTTTCCCAGCACTTTGGCGTCGCCCGCCACAAAACCGGAGCGCATGCCCGGCACGTTGGAGCGCTTGGACAGGCTGGAGAACACCACCAGATTCTTATAATCGCCGCGCCCCAGTTGCCGTGCGGCTTGCAATGCGCCGAGCGGAGGATGCTCAAAGTAAATTTCGGAATAACACTCATCCGAGGCGATGACGAAGCCGTAGCGGTCTGACATCTCGAATAGTGTTTTCCATTCTTCCAATGACATCACATGCCCGGTCGGGTTGCCGGGCGAGCACACATAAATGAGCTGGGCGCGCTGCCATACTTCCTGCGGCAGTTGATCGAAATTCAGCGCGTAGTTGTCCTCCGGCAGCGTGTTGAGGAAGTGCGGCGCTGCACCCGACAGCAGCGCAGCTCCTTCGTAAATCTGGTAGAACGGGTTGGGGCAGACCACCACCGGGTTGTCGCGCGTGCGGTCGATTACTGCCTGGGCGAAGGCGAACAGTGCCTCGCGGCTGCCATTCACGGGCAGGACCTGGGTCTTCGCATCCAGCGCCGGCAAGTCATAGCGGCGCTGCAACCAACCGGCAATGCTGTTGCGTAACGCGTCGCTGCCGGCGGTTGTGGGATAATTTGCCAATCCCGCCAGATTGGCGCTCAATGCGTCACGGATGAATGGCGGGGTGGCATGCTTGGGTTCCCCGATATGCAGGCTGATAGGGC
>JAQTOM010000018.1:25278-29997 GCA_028713345.1 Gallionellaceae bacterium
TTGCGTAACGCGTCGCTGCCGGCGGTTGTGGGATAATTTGCCAATCCCGCCAGATTGGCGCTCAATGCGTCACGGATGAATGGCGGGGTGGCATGCTTGGGTTCCCCGATATGCAGGCTGATAGGGCGGTAAGCCGGATTTGGCGTTACCTCGCGGAACAGCGCGGCAAGTTTCTGGAATGGATAGGGCTGCAGGCGGTCAAGATCTGGATTCATTTGTTTTGCGCAGAGGTTTTTTGGAGGCGGCAAAAGAGTGCGGGCATTATATAAGGGCGGGCAGGTGGCATCAAAACAAAAAATTTTATCGGTGAGCAGCCTGCTGAGCGCTGCGATGGTATGGGGGTTGATCTGGTATCCCTATCGCGTACTCGGAGCTGCGGGTGTTTCCGGCGAACTGGCCACCTTCCTGACCTATTCCATCGCGCTGGTGTTTGGCTTGTTGCTGTCCGGTTCAATCTGGCGCGAGCTGCGCTTGGCCGGATGGTGG
The DNA here is from genome assembly GCA_028713345.1 of Gallionellaceae bacterium. Classification (GTDB taxonomy): domain Bacteria; phylum Pseudomonadota; class Gammaproteobacteria; order Burkholderiales; family Gallionellaceae; genus JAQTOM01. The sequence goes on from JAQTOM010000018.1 coordinate 25,765, forward strand.
GGGGTAGCGCTGATCCTGAGTGCAGGCTGGACCAACCTGGGTTATGTGCTGGCGATACTGGGCGGCGAAGTGATGCGGGTATTGTTGCTGTTCTACCTTGCGCCCTTGTGGACGGTGCTTTTCGCGCGCTGGCTGCTGGGCGAAAAATTGAATCGTTACGGCTATGCGGTTATTGCCCTGTCCCTGGGCGGGGCATTGGTGATGTTATGGAAACCGGACCTGGGTTTGCCGGTGCCTCAAAATTACGCCGAATGGATAGGCCTTTCGGCGGGAATGGGATTTGCCATGACGAACGTGCTGGTGCGCCGCATACAACACCTGAGCATAAATTTTAAATCGGCCAGTGTCTGGTTTGGTACGGCGCTGCTTACAGCTTTGCTGCTGGTGTACCAAGGCAACTTGCTGTCCAGAATCCAGGTTGTTCCGCTGCACACATGGTGGCTTCTGGCGCTCATCGGGTTGGTGCTGTGCGCAACCAGTATTGCCGTGCAATACGGGCTGACTAACCTGCCGGCCAACCAGTCCATCGTGCTGTTTATGGTTGAGTTGGTATTTGCCGCTGCGGCTTCCTTTTATCTTGCGGGAGAGCGGATGGACACGCGGGAAATTATCGGTGCGGCGCTGATTGTATCGGCCAGCCTGCTTTCCGGAAAAATCCACCAAGGGGAATGAATGCTCTTATGCTTCTATCTCCCCGCAAGCTTTATTCCGGGCGGCGAATTGGCCGTTTGCAGTTGTTCACAGGATTGAAATTCCCTGTTTTTTCAGCATGCCCACCAGCAGGATGAGAGGCAGCCCAACCAGGGCGTTGGGGTCGTCTCCTTCCATGCGGCTGATCAGCGCAATACCCAGGCCTTCGGATTTTGCGCTGCCGGCACAGTGGTAGGGTTGTTCCTTGTGCAGATAGGACTCGATTTCGCCGTCGCTGAGATCACGAAAGCTGACGCGGTTTTCCGCCACTTCGGTTTGCATCTCGCCAGTACGCACGTTCAGCAGGGTCAGCGCGGTATAAAAAATCACGCTTTTGCCGCGCATGGTTCTCAGTTGGCGTACCGCATTTTCATGGGTGAGCGGCTTGCCCATCTGCTGTTCCCGCAGCAGCGCGACCTGGTCCGAGCCTATGATCAGCGCATCCGGATATTGGGCCGCCACTGCCAGCGCTTTATCACGTGAAAGCCGCCATGAGGTTTGTTTGGCGCTTTCGCCGGGGAGCGGGGTTTCGTCTACATCGGGGGCGGCAGTCTGGAATGGGATTTGCAGGCGCTCCAGCAGTTCGCGGCGGTAAACCGAGGTGGAGGCGAGTACAAGCGGCTGAGAATTCAAGGGGATTCCTTCGGTTTCTTTGACAGGGATACCCGAAATATATATCATGCGCGCCTCATGTTTGCACGGCATTTCATTGATAGCCCGGACTTTGCCCGTAATGGCAGGGAATTGCGCGGTGAAGTGGCGGTAGCTGAAATGCCCCGGCTGCGGGATATGCTGGCTGATCCGGAAGGAAAGATCGGCTATTTCGTTCGCGGCTTTCAGGATAAGAGCGGCAAGCCGATGCTGGAAGTGACCATGGATGGCTCATGCCAGTTGATATGCCAGCGTTGTTTGAGCGGCTTTGCCTATCCGGTCCATCTGGTTTCGCGCCTGCTGTTGGCGCAAGAGGGTGAGCTGGACGAGTCTTCTGTCGAAGATGATGAGCTGGATAGTATTCTTGCCGATAAGCATCTGGATGTGTTTGCGTTGCTGGAGGAAGAGATACTGTTGAGCTTGCCGTTTGCGCCCAAGCATCCGGCAGGCGCATGCCAGCTTGCGGCAAAAGGTTTGGATCAGTCGGGAAACCCCGCGTTTGCGGTTCTGGCTGGATTGAAAGATAAATAATTTTTGGTTTTTGTAAGGAGTTAGCATGGCTGTCCAACAGAACAAGAAGTCCCCATCCAAGCGTGGTATGCATCGTGCGCACGATTTCCTGACCAGCCCGGCGCTGGCAGTCGAGCCTTCCACAGGCGAGCAGCACCTGCGTCACCACGTTAGCCCCAGCGGTTACTATCGCGGCAAGAAGGTTGCCAAGGCCAGAGTATAAGCATCGCCTTGCGGTAGCATTGCATGTTCGTCCGGCAAGCGAGTGCCGGTCGCTTGTGTCGCTTCTTTTGATCAGAGTGTTGTGAGGATTTCCTGGTGGATGTCACGATAGCCATTGATGCCATGGGGGGCGACCATGGGGTGTGCGTCACCGTACCCGCCGCAGTGGAGTACCTGCAAAAAAACCCCGATGACACCATAGTCCTCGTCGGTCTGGCCGACGCCATTGAGGCCGAGTTGCGCGCACTCAAGGCCTCTACCGGGCCGCATCTGCGTATCCATACGGCCAGCGAAGTGGTCGGCATGGACGAATCCCCCCAGTTGGTTCTGCGCAACAAAAAAGATTCTTCCATGCGCGTCGCCATCAACCTGGTCAAGAATGGCGAAGCGTCCGCCTGCGTCAGCGCCGGCAATACCGGCGCACTGATGGCGACGGCGCGTTATGTGCTGAAGATGCTGCCCGGCATAGACCGCCCGGCGATCGCCTCCTTCCTGCCCACCGTCAAAGGGCAAATCTGCATGCTGGATCTGGGCGCGAACGTGGATTGCAATGCCGAACATTTGCTGCAATTCGCCCTGATGGGCACCGCCCTGGTCAGCGCCATCGAGCATAAGAACAATCCCGCCGTGGGGCTGCTCAACATCGGCAGCGAAGAGATCAAGGGCAACGAAGTCGTCAAGCAGGCGGCGGAATTATTGCAGCAAAGCGACCTGAATTTTTACGGCAACGTCGAGGGCAACGACATTTTCAAGGGCGTGACCGACGTGGTGGTGTGCGACGGCTTCGTCGGCAATGTCTCGATCAAGACCACGGAGGGGCTGGCGCAAATGCTGCGCGGCTTCCTGCGCGAGGAATTCAGCCGCAATGTATTTACCAAACTGGCCGGACTGGTAGCCATGCCGGTGATCAAGGCGTTCCGGAGCCGCGTTGACCATCGCCGCTACAACGGCGCCAGCCTGCTCGGGCTGAAAGGCATCGTGCTGAAAAGCCACGGCTCCGCCGATGCGTTCGCCTTCCTGTGCGCCATCGAGCGCGCGGCCGAAGAGGCGCGCGGCGGCATGTTGCACCACATCAGCGAGCACATCGAGAAGTGGCACCATGCGCACCAGCAGAAAATGGCGGAGGCCTCCTGATGCACTCGAAAATCATCGGCACCGGCAGCTATCTGCCCGCCAAGGTACTGACCAATTTCGACCTGGAAAAAATAGTCGAAACCTCGCACGACTGGATCGTGTCGCGCAGCGGCATCCATGAGCGGCATGTCGCCGCAGACGACGAACTGACCAGCGACCTCGCCCTGCAGGCCAGCCTGCGCGCCATCGAAGCGGCGGGCATCGGGGCGGACGAGATCGACATGGTGATCGTCGCGACCACCTCGCCGGACCAGGTTTTCCCCAGCACCGCCTGCATCCTGCAAGACAAACTCGGCATCAGAAATTGCGGCGCGGCATTCGACATACAGGCGGTGTGCGGCGGTTTCATCTATGCGCTGAACACCGCCGATTTATACATCCGCGGCGGGCAAGCCAGGACCGTGCTGGTGGTCGGAGCGGAAGTGCTGTCGCGCATGCTGGACTGGAATGACCGCACCACTTGCGTATTGTTCGGCGACGGCGCGGGCGCGGTAGTGTTGCAGGCCGCAGACAAACCAGGCATTGTCGCCAGCAAGCTGCATGCCGATGGCAGCCATCGCGGCATGCTGAAAGCCGATGGCAACATCCGCAACGGCGAGGTGCAGGGCGACCCGTTCATCAAGATGGATGGCAAGGCGGTGTTCAAGTTTGCCGTCAAGGTGCTGAGTGAAGTGGTCGAGGAAGTGCTGGAAGAGAATCATCTGCAAGGCACGGATATCAGCTGGCTGGTGCCGCACCAGGCCAACATCCGCATCATGGAAGCGACCGCCAAAAAACTCGGTCTGAGCATGGATAATGTGGTGGTCACCGTCGCCCATCACGGCAACACCTCGGCGGCCTCGATCCCGCTGGCGCTGGATACTGCGGTGCGCGACGGGCGCATCAAGGCGGGGCAAAATATCCTGTTGGAGGCGGTCGGCGGCGGTTTTACCTGGGGCGCTGTTTTAATCAAGTGGTAGGTTAAGGATATGGTTAAGTTTGCTTTCGTATTTCCCGGCCAAGGCTCGCAATCGCGCGGCATGATGG
>JAQTOM010000089.1 GCA_028713345.1 Gallionellaceae bacterium
TTTAGGGGATGCGCTGGCTGCGAAACCAGGCTTTATCGCGGCCAAGGCCGCTCCTGCAGCAGCGCGGTTAATTCGCCAGTGCTTCCCTGAATGCAGAGCACTGTGCCTGCGCGGAAGGCAAACATGATACAGCTATGCCGCCGAATATCATGCCGAGGTTTCTGACAAGGTCGACACCACAGAGAATGTTTGCGCCGGGAATTCGCCTTCGACAATGATCTCGCAACCTTTCTGTGCGGATGCGGCCTGCGGCCGTAAGCGCCATGGCGGGCAGGGTACCAGGCCTGGCTAAGCCAGGCTTACTCCACCGTTGCGCCGTGGCGTTGCAGGAGAGCGGTCATCCCGGCATCCCTGTTGTGCTTCGCGATGCGGAGCGCAGAGTCGCTACGCGATGAAACCAGATTCGGGTTTGCGCCGCGCTTCAGAAGCAGTTCCGCCATCGCTATATTGCCGATGTTCGCCGCAGCCATGAGTGGAGTAATGCCGCTTGTGTCGGGCTTGTCCACCCACCAGCCCAAGTCGAGCAGTTCCGTTACCGCTGCCTGATCCTGATACATCACCGCAGTTATCAGGTCATTGAACTTTGTGGTAATAACATTTACCTGGGGTTCTGGCGCAACCACATCAGTCACAACTGCAACGGGTGCGGGTGATCTAACATGTCTGGGCCGTCTTGCTTTAACTCTCTTGTGGGTAGCTTTAACGGGCGCGGCAGCGCCTGGTTCAACATGACTAGCCGATGTTGCCTCTGCGGCTTTTTTATCGGTCTTGCCGACAGCGGCAATTTCCTTGCCTGCCTTGATATTTTTATCGGGTTCGGTTTTAAGTTCTTTTGATTTTTCCGTGGTCGCCAACTGTGACTTGGGCGCTGCTGTGGCGGTAGTCGCTACGGGTGCAGACGCCACAGCGGATGCTGGTCCAGTCTTGGCAACTACCGGTGTGGCAGGTACGGCTGCTGCGGGCGCTGTCGCTTTGGCAACCGGTGGCTTCCTGGGTACCGTGCTTACTGTGGTGGTGGCTTCCGCGGCTGCCTGCTGCTGCGGCAGATATACGAAGTAGTAGTAAGCGCCGCCACATCCTGCTACTACGGCAAGTGCGCCTGCCGCCATAGCAACCTTTTTGGGTATGCGCGCTGTGACTGAAGCGATTTTTTCTGAAATGGTGGCCATGTGGAGTTCCCTTTATGTTCCCGCGTGTTGAGGTGGCATGAACTACAATTTCTGTATAGGGAATGCTGCCTCTCTTTCACTATTCCTGCAAGGGAAAAATAACATTAGGAAGCTGTGGATTTAACCGCTCCGTTCGCCCTGAGCTTGTCGAAGGGTGTTTTTGACAAGTGATTTACAAGTATCCGAGCTGGTTTTTGGACGATGACTTCAGGCGGGCAGAACAGCTTGCTGGTGATTTAACTTTCAAAATTGTGACGGTTCGTCGTGCGTGGCCACCTCATCCCCGGCGGCCGCAGCGACATCGGCTTCCATCGGAAACAGGTCGCGGTACATCGCGTACAGCGAGGCGATAATTACCGGCATCAGGATCAGCCAGCCCGCCATCATCGGCAGCGTGGCAAGAATTACAAATGGCAGCAACATCACGCAATACACCGTCAACGGGATCATGTTGCGCAAGAAAGCCTGCAGGCTGGCTTTCATGGCCGGCACGGGCGGCACCTTGCGGAATATCACCAGCATTGGGGCGAACTGCATTGCCATCATCAGCACGGTGAACAGCGTCGCGCCCAGCAGTAGTGCAAGCCCGGCGCCTGCGATGGCTTGCATGATTATTGCCGGATCTTCCACCGGTTTGCCGCTCATCAGGATGCCCACCAGAGTCGCCCCGCCGGTAAGCATCATCACGCCGAGTATCAGCAACTGGCCGACCAGGTTGATGCCGCCAATCGTAACCAGCTGTTGCGCGTGTTGCTGGAAACCGGCGAACAGGTGCGCCAGTTCCAGCTCTTCGCCCTGCGCCTGGGCATGGCAGCTGACCATGAAACCGGCAAGCAGCACCGGAAACAGCAATGTGGCCAGCGGGTCGCCAACCACCGGGATGATGGCGATGCCGAGCATTACGGTCACGCCGATGGCCGTCAGCGACATCCATAACAACGGATTTTTCCTGAACAGCCAATAACCCTGCTTGACCCACATCCAGCCATGGAGGGCATTTACTTTTCGTGCTTCCATATCTTCCTTAGCGTGAAATTCGCATAGCGATTCATTTGCCCCCTCTCCCGCAAGCGGGAGAGGGTTGGGGTGAGGGAAACGGTCATGGCGAGATCATCATCATGGGTGGCTTTGCCATGACCGTTAGGAAGTTTGCGATCAGAACTCGTGGATAGTCCAGCGCGGCGGACGCACGCCGGAGTCCAGGCTTTCCTGGCGCGAAAATTTGCCATCGCCGCGGTCATCCACCAGATAGTAGGGCTTGCCAATCTTGGGGATGATCTTGATCATGTAAAGCCTGCCCCCGGAGCGGTATTCTTCCACGGTCTGCTCGGTGTGCTGGGTGATGGTGACCTGTGGCTCCAGGTCGGCATCCGGCGCGCTTGCGTCGAATGGCGGCGGGGGCTGCAACGGCTGCAAATTTGGCGGCAGCGGCTGCCCCGCAATGGCGGCGCCGCACAAGCCGCCCAGGAATAAGGTGGTAATCAGGCGCATCGTATTTCCCCGGTGATTTTGCATGGACGCATTTTAGCCGATACGTGCCAAAAAGGCTTTGCTCATAGATTGAATTGCATTTCGCGTTCCAGTTCGGAGAGCTCAAAGCCGCGCATTTCGTAATACTTGAATATGGCGCTTACTATTTCTTCCGGCTCGTCGATCAGCTGGATCAAGTCCATGTCTTCCGGGCCGATCATGCCTTCGGCGAGCAGGGCTTGCCGGAACCAGTCCACCATGCCGCGCCAATAATCGCTGCACACCAGAATGATGGGGATGCGGCGAATCTTGCCGGTCTGCAACAGCGTAAGCGCTTCCATCAACTCGTCCAGCGTGCCGAAACCGCCGGGCATCACCACATACGCGCTGGCGAATTTCACGAACATCACCTTGCGCGCAAAAAAATGCCTGAAGGTCTGGCTGATATTCTGGTACTGGTTATTGCGCTGCTCATGCGGCAACTGGATGTTCAGCCCGACACTCGGTGATTTGCCGTAGAACGCGCCCTTGTTGGCCGCCTCCATGATGCCCGGCCCCCCGCCGGAGATGACCGAAAATCCCGCATCCGACAACAGCCGCGCGATGTGTTCGGTGAGCTGGTAATAGGGATGATCCGGCGTTACGCGCGCGCTGCCGAAAAAACTGACGGCGGGCTGGATAGCGTTCAGGCGTTCGGTGGCCGAGACGAATTCTGACATAATGCCGAACACGCGCCATGCCTCCTTCGAATTCCATAACTCCGGCAGCAACGATGAAGGCAGCTTGGGTTGGTCATTCATGTATTAGTCCTGTATAAAAATGAGCAAAGCGAATTTCAATAAAACACTGTTGCTGGTTGACGGCTCATCTTACCTGTATCGCGCCTTTCATGCGCTCCCCGATTTGCGCAGCCCGCAGGGCGAGCCGACCGGGGCGATCTATGGCGTACTCAACATGCTGCGCAAGTTGCGCGCCGATTACCCGGCGGATTATAGCGCCTGCGTGTTCGACGCAAAAGGCAAAACCTTCCGCGAGGACTGGTATCCCGAATACAAGGCACACCGTCCCTCCATGCCGGAAGACCTGGTGGCGCAGATCGCGCCGCTGCATCGGGCCATCGCCGCCTCCGGCTGGAACATCCTGATGGTGGACGGTGTGGAAGCGGACGATGTGATCGGCACGCTGGCGCAGCAGGCCGCACAAGGCGGCGCGCGCTGCATCGTCTCCACCGGCGACAAGGACCTCACGCAACTGGTGAACAGCAGGGTGCAACTGGTCAACACCATGAGCAACGAAATACTGGACGAAGCGGGCGTGCTGGCCAAGTTCGGCGTGCCGCCCGAGCGCATAGTGGATTACCTGACGCTGGTCGGCGACGCCGTGGACAACGTGCCCGGCGTAACCAAGTGCGGTCCCAAGACCGCCGTGAAATGGCTCACGCAATACGGCACGCTGGATAACCTGATCGCGCACGCCAGTGAAGTCGGCGGCGTGGTCGGCGACAATTTGCGCGCCGCGCTGGATTGGCTGCCGCAAGGCAGGCGATTGGTCACGGTGAAGTGCGATGTTCCGTTGCTCCTGCCATTCGACCAACTCGCCGCACCGCCGCAGGATACCGGGCAACTGCGCGCGCTGCTCGAGCAATTCGGGTTTAAATCTTGGCTGCGCGAACTTTCTCTCCCCTCTGACAATTCCACACGCGACTTGTCGCGTAGTGGATTGCGTACTTTTAGTGCTCCCGCTGGCGGGAGAGGGGCTGGGGGAGATGGAAAATTCAACGAAGCGTTTGATCTTCAATCGCCCCTCTCCCTAACCCTCTCCCGCCAGCGGGAGAGGGAACAAACTTCCGAAACTGCTACGGCCAACGAAGGCCACTACGAAGCCATCCTCACCGAGTCCCAACTCGACGCTTGGCTCGCCAAAATCACCCAAGCCGGCCTCGTGTGCATAGACACCGAAACCACCGGCCTCGACGTGATGAACGCGCAACTGGTCGGTATCTCATTCGCTATTCAAGCGCACCATGCCGTTTACCTGCCATTGACACACCACTATCCCGGCGCACCTGACCATCTCAAGCGTGAATACGCGCTGCAAAAACTCAAGCCCTGGCTGGAAAGCGCGCAACACAACAAGCTCGGGCAGAACATCAAATACGACCAGCACATCTTCGCCAACCACGGCATCGCGCTCGCGGGCATACACGACGACACGCTGCTGCAATCCTACGTGCTGGAATCGCACAAGCCGCACGATCTGGAAAATATGGTGCTGCGCCATCTGGGACTGAAGACCATCCCTTACTCCGATGTCGTGGGCAAGGGTGCGAAACAGATCGGCTTCGACCAGGTGGATATAGATACCGCCACGCGCTACGCGGCGGAAGATGCCGACATCACCCTGCAACTGCACCAGACCTTCGTACCGCAACTGCGCGACAAGCTGGCCGAGGTGTATCGCGACATCGAGATGCCGGTGCGCCAGGTGCTGTACGTGATGGAGCGCAACGGCGTGCTGCTCGACTCGCGCCTGCTCAACGTGCAAAGCCGCGAGCTGGGCGAAAAACTCATCGCCATCGAGGCGCGCGCATTCGAGGCGGCGGGACAGCCGTTCAACCTCAATTCGCCCAAGCAGATACAGGAAATCCTGTTCGGTAAACTGCAACTGCCGGTGAAGAAAAAAACGCCGAGCGGCACGCCCTCCACCGACGAGGAAGTGTTGCAGGAACTGGCGCTCGATTATCCGCTGCCCAAGATTCTGCTGGAGCATCGCGGCCTGGCAAAACTCAAATCCACCTATACCGACAAGCTGCCGCAGATGGTGAACCGCAATACCGGGCGTGTGCACACCAGCTACTCGCAGGCCGTCGCGGTGACGGGGCGCCTGGCTTCCAGCGATCCCAATTTGCAAAACATCCCGATACGCACCCCCGAAGGCCGCCGCATCCGCGAAGCCTTCATCGCGCCGCCCGGCAGCCGCATCGTGTCGGCGGACTACTCGCAGATCGAACTGCGCATCATGGCCCACCTCTCCGGCGATGAAGGCTTGCTGCGCGCGTTTGCCAATGGCGAAGACATCCACCGCGCCACCGCCGCCGAAGTGTTCGGCGTCGCACCCGGCGCCGTGAGTTCGGAGCAGCGCCGCTTCGCCAAGGTCACCAACTTCGGCCTCATCTACGGCATGTCCGCCTTCGGCCTGGCCTCGCAACTCAACATCGAACGCGACGCCGCCAAGCAATACATAGACCGTTACTTCGCGCGTTATCCCGGCGTGAAGAACTACATGGACAGCACGCGCGAACAGGCCAAAGCCTGCGGCTATGTCGAGACCGTATTCGGCAGAAGATTGTGGCTGCCCGAAATCAACGGCGCAAACGGCATGAGAAGACAAGCCGCCGAACGTGCCGCCATCAACGCCCCGATGCAAGGCACGGCGGCGGATTTAATCAAGCTTGCGATGATCGCAGTACAAGGCTGGCTGGAAAAAGAAGCGCTGCACACGCGTCTCATCATGCAAGTGCATGACGAACTCGTGCTCGAAGTGCCGG
>JAQTOM010000090.1 GCA_028713345.1 Gallionellaceae bacterium
GCGGTTTTCAATTCCCATTCGCGGCTGGCAGATACGGGCGATGCTTCGTTGCCGTGCTTCATCACGCGCAAACCGGCGAAGCTGCCGACCACATCTTTTTCCGTCCATGCAATCTTGAGGTAATGATTGGCCTCAGCAAGCAGATAGGAAACTTCTTTGGGTTCTACGGCGACACGGTCAGGATCGCCGCTGTAATCCGCATCGGTGGTGCCGAGCAGCGTCATGCCATACCAGGGAATGATGAAAAACACCCTGCCATCAGACTTGGCGGTCAACAGCAAGGCTTCATCAGTCGGCAGCGCGGGCATGACCAGGTGCGTGCCCTTGTCCAGGCGGCACCAGCCGCGCCCCTGTGCCGATGCCGCCATCCACTGCCCGGTGGCATTGATGATTTGCCTGGCGGAAATTCCTGCGCTGTCGCCGCTGACTTGATCCTGCACCGTCGCGCCGCTCACTCGCCCATCCGTCTCAACCCATCCGGTCTGCCTGCAATAATTCACGCATACCGCTCCCGCTGCCGCCGCGCCATCGATCAATTCCAGCACCAGCCGCGCATCGTCGGTCTGCGCATCGGTGTAGGTAAAGCCGCCCTTCAGGTTGCCTGTGGCGAGAAAGGGGAAATGGCCGGCAAATTCATCGTGCTTGAAATGGCGGTGATGGAAATCCGGACTCAAATTACCCGCAAGAAAATCATACAAGGCCAAGCCTGCCGTCAACTGGATCGTGCCGACGCGGCTATCCTCATACACCGGCACACCGAAGCGCAACGGCCACACACGATGCGGAGCGACCCCCAACAACATCTGCCGTTCGTGCAGCGCCTTTCTGACCAGCCTGAAATCGAGCGATTCCAGATAGCGCAGGCCGCCGTGGATCAGCTTGCTGGAAGCGGAAGAAGTCGCGCTGGCCCAATCGCCCTGCTCGACAATGGCGACGCTCAACCCGCGCAAGGCCGCATCATAGGCCGTCCACGCGCCGTAAATACCGCCGCCGCAGACCAGCAGGTCGAATTGGTGGTCCTGCAATAATGAGAAGTCGCGCTTCATTTATCCTGAAGGAACAGTTGGGTATCCGGAACCCGATATGTGATACGGGAAATACCGAATGCGTGGACGGTGGATTCTATGGCTCACAGTGTTGAAATGCAACGCGACTGGCAACTTGGTTGAGTTTTTCCAAGGCGGATGGCGAGCATCCGTTTCCGACCTTGTATTGCAGTTACACAGCATTTTTCAAACAGCTTTCAAAGAGATTAACATTGGTTTGGAATAAGGATTTTGCTTATTTACTCAGCATGGCAGTCGTTTTACCATCGTTCTTGTTAGTCTTCTACATTAGATAGGTAAGCGTACCGCAACTTGTAAGGAGGCAGGGCAATGCACAAAAATGACGTTGAGGCGCTTAACTATTTCCTGTTTACGCTGAAATGGATACTGGCAGTCACCAAGCGCTATCCGGGCAATGTTCATTTCGGGCTCGTGCACATCTTCATGGGCAACAGCTATAAACTCGGGAATAACTACGGGGCGCAGGAGGCATCGTGCAAGCTGGACGAGTGTTCTGCCGCCTTGCGTAATGTTTTCCGCAATACAGATATAGTGGCACGCGACGGTATGGATTATTGGATTCTCGCACCCTACACTCCAGCTAACGAGAACATTACCCACAAGGTTATGGGCATCCTTGAGGAAGCGTCGAGGAACGGTCTCGACATCACGGATAGCAACATTGCTGTATTCTCCTTGCCACTTAAAGATTTCCCCTATGAGGAAGACAAATATTCGGTATTGAATTACCTGCATGACATCAAGTCGATGTGCGGGTTTAAGAAAGCCTGCAAATTATTATGCGAATCAAAAAACTGCTTGAAGGTTGAAGGGGCCATTCGAGCGCAGCCTTAGGCTTGCCCTGAATCGAATCAACCTGGGCTTTCATCTGTGCTTTAGTTTGGCGGATTAAGTGTAAGGGGATGACTGCCCGCAATCCTGGTTTTTCATCAACAGCGCTTTTTGCGGCACATCGCTGATGAGAATATCCACCCCAAATTCCAGCGCCTTGCTGATTTCTTCATCGCTGTTGCAGGTGTAAACGGCGATTTTTTTGCGGCAACTGCGCAGCAGCTTGACCATGGCTTCATCCAGAGTCTCAATGGGCAGGCACAGCCCGTACAGGAAGGGGTGTACGGCAAGAATGCGCCGCGCATCCATGAATGTCTGGCCGGTTTCAAGGTTGTACACCAAAGGAAATCCCGGCCTGTATTGGTGCGCATAAAGCAGGCTGTCGAGGTTGAACGAGGAGGCCATGACCGCATCATCGTTAACCTCCCCAACCCTGTCCAGAGTTTGCCGGACTTTTATTTCATGCCGCGAGGCGGTCTCCCATTCGCGGTTCTTGATTTCGATCAGCAGGCGGCAGCGCTTGCGGTAGGCGTCGAGGAATTCCTGCAAGCTCATGATGCCTTCCGGCTTCGTTTCCGGAGAAAAGTGCGCGGCGAAATTCATCGCCTGCAACTGCGCATAATCGAAGTCGTCTATGCGCTTGCCGGGCAGGCCGAGCTTGTCGAGAAAGCGGTCGTGCCACAGCACGGCCACTTCGTCGCGGCTGAGCTGCACGTCGGTCTCCATACCGTCAATCGTGTATTCCAGCGCCTTGTCGAAGGCGATGCGGGTGTTCTCCGCCGCCTCTTTGTTGGCGCCGCGGTGGGCGAAGATCAGGGTTTGTGTTTGCATGTTGAGTGTCCCTTAAGTGCGCCGCCGCGCATCCACCACATTGGGTATCTGGTGGATCAGCGCGATCAAACGGCTTAGCTGCCCCAGATCGGTTACTTCAATCGAGAATTGCATGTTCGCCTGATTGTTCTTGCTCAAGGTATTCACCCCGGTAACATTGATCTTTTCCCTGACGAACAGATCGCCAATATCGCGCAACAGCCCCCGCCGGTCATGTGCTGTCACCTCGATATCGACAGCGAAAGCGGCGCTTTTCTCCCTTCCCCATTGGGCGCTAAGCATGCGGCCACGCCTGGTTTCCGGGAGGCGCAGCATGGCCGCGCAATCCTGGCGGTGAATTGTCACGCCACGATCACGCGTGACATATCCGACTATCGAATCGGGCGGTGCGGGCTTGCAGCATTTGGCGATTTTGGTCAGCAGATTGCCCACGCCTTCCACCAGAATGCCGGTCGGGGATGCCTGTGTGGCAGCGCGCCTGGAGACCAGCGGCTTGGCTGTTTCTTCGGTTCTGGGCGCCATTTCTTCCTGGATGGCGAGGATGATCTGGTGTTCGCTGACATCGCCGCGCCCGATTGCCGCCAGAAATTCTTCCAGCTTGTGAAAATTCAGTTTCTGCGCGATCTTTTCCTGCTTGATGGAGGCGACACCGAGCCGGTGCAATTCGCGATCCAGTTGCGCCCGGCCCTGGGAAATATTTTCCTCGAAATTCTGGTATTTGAACCAGTGCCGCACCTTGGCCCGGGCGCGCTGGCTTTGCAAGTAACCGAGCGCGGGATTCAGCCAGTCACGGCTCGGCGCGCCCTGTTTGGCGGTCAGGATTTCCACGCGCTGCCCGTTCTGCAATTTGTAATTGAGCGGCACGATGCTGCCATTCACCTTGGCGCCGCGCGTGCGGTGTCCCAGATCGGTATGCAAGATGTAGGCGAAATCCACCGGGGTCGCACCCTTGGGCAGGTCGATCACCTTGCCCTGCGGCGTGAGCACATAGACCTGGTCGTGAAATAATTCGCTCTTGAATTGCTCCAGCATGTCACCGCTGCCGGTCACCTCTTCTTTCCATTCCAGAATCTGGCGCAGCCAGGCGATTTTCTGATCCAGACGCGCATCGGATTTACCGCCCTCCTTGTAACGCCAGTGGGCAGCGACCCCCAATTCCGAATGCTGATGCATTTCGTGGGTGCGTATCTGCACCTCCAGCGCCAGATTGCGCGGGCCGATCACCGCCGTGTGCAGCGAGCGATAGTCGTTGCTCTTGGGATGCGCGATGTAATCGTCGAATTCGCCGGGAATGGGCTGCCACAGGTTATGCACCAGGCCGAGCGCCGTATAGCAGCCTTTGATGTCATCCACCAGGATGCGCACCGCGCGCACATCGTAGAGCTCGCTGAAATCCACCTGCTTGCGCTTCATCTTGTTAATGATGCTGCAGATGTGCTTGGGCCGCCCCGTCACCTCGGCCCTGACGCCTTCCTGAGCTAACTCCTGTTTCAACCGGGCTACTACATCGGCGATATATTGCTCGCGATCCACCCGGCGCTCATCCAGCAACTTCGCCACTTTCTTGTATAGCTCCGGTTCCAGATAGCGCAGGGAAAGGTCTTCCAGTTCCCATTTTATTTGCCATACGCCGAGACGGTTTGCCAGCGGCGCGAAAATCCCCTGGGTTTCCCGCGCAATCAGCTTCTGATGATCCTCATTGGCGCCAGCCAGGCAGCGCAAGGTCTGCGTGCGTTCGGCCAGTTTGATCAGCACCACGCGGATGTCCTGCACCATGGCCAGCAGCATCTTGCGCAGGCTTTCTATCTGCTGTGCGCTGTCGCCTTTTTTATTTTTCTTCTCATGCAGGTCTTCCATCTCGCTGAATTCCTGGATTTGCTCCATGCGCGAAATGCCCTCGACCAGGCCGGTTATGCTCGCGCCGAAATGCGCCTTCAGCTTCTCCGCCCAATCCTCCAGATACTCCGGCACCGCATGCAGAATGGCGGCGGCGATGGTTTCGTGATCCATATTCATGCCGGCCAGTATCGAGGCCGCGCCCAGTGCGTGCTGCAACAGCGGCGCGCCTGTCAGCTCGGCTTGCCCGGTATAGAGCGGCCCGGCCAGCTCGCAGGCGTGGCGGATCACCGCAACTTCTGCGGGAGCAAAGGTTTTCATCAGGGAATCGAACCAGGACTGGATATCAGCCTCACCCTTGCCGGATGAGGAAGATAATTTATGTTGAACGGAAACCATGGAGCATTATTGCATCAACGTTTGGAGAGGGTGCAGATTTTGCGGAGAGCACGCTTCAAGAAACCGGGTTTACAGGATTATTTCAGCCAGCCCTTGCGGTGGAAAAACCAGAACGGCGCCAGTACCGACAGCGCCATCAGCAACAGCGCGAACGGGTAGCCAGCGTCCCAGCTTAATTCCGGAATGTGGTGGAAATTCATGCCGTAGATGGAGGCAATCAGCATGGGCGGCAGCAGTGCCGCCGATACCACGGAAAACAGGCGCACGATCTTGTTCTGGTTGATGTTGATGAAGCCGACGGTAGCGCTCATCAGGAAGTTGATCTTGTCGAACAGGAAGGCGGTGTGCCCATCGAGCGAGTCAATGTCCTGCATGACCTGACGCGCTTCTTCCAGTTGCGTCTGGTTGAGCAGTTTGCTGCGCATCAGGAAAGACACCGCGCGGCGCGTATCCATCACGTTGCGGCGGATGCGCCCATTCATGTGTTCCGCCTGCGCGATGCTGGACAGGACGGCGGCGGCATCCCTGTCGCTGAGGCTGGAATTGAGCACCGTCTGGCTGACATGCCCGAGGTCGGCGTACACCTCCTCCAGCGCGTCTGCGGAAAATTCCACGTCCATCGAATACAGGTCAATCAGCACATCCTTGCTGTCTTCCATGTAGCCGGATTGCGTATGCGTGCGCAAGCTTTGAAACACCGGCAGGTCTTCTTCATGCACGCTGAACAAGACGGCGCCGGATACAACGTCACCGAACAGTACAAAGGCCACGGTGACACTGCGCGACTCGCTTTCCTTGCCGAGCAGGAAATCCGAGCGCAGATGCAGTTCATCGTTCCCGTCATAGAAACGTGCGCTGGCCTCGATGTCGCGCAGGTGCTCCGGTTTTGGCAATATGCGGTGATAATTCAGTTCCACCCAGGCGCGGTCTTCCTCATTGGGTGCGACGATGTCGATCCAGATAGGCTTGATGGAGCGGAGATCGGGATTCCCGCTCAGGTCTATTTGGCTGAGGCGTCCGTTTTTGAGTGTGAATGCATTGAGCATGGCGTAGCCCCGAATTGCGTACCCCGGAAGATTAGCAGAACTTGTACCGGGTTGAACAGGATCAG
>JAQTOM010000091.1 GCA_028713345.1 Gallionellaceae bacterium
AAAAGAACTGTGCCGCGAGAATGATATAGAAACCGGGATTCATGTTCTTTCGGCGAAGGCTAATGTGCGCAGCACGTTAAAGACGGGTTCATCGTCTGGCCGCAGCCAAAAGAACTGTGCCGCGAGAATGATATAGAAACCGGGATTCATTAAGTGGGACAGTTTTTCGGAGCGCGTTTTATAACATGAAAATGCGATGCCTGCTATCATTAGCGTTAATCATGTCCTGTCCGCAAAGCCGCATTCATGCCCCGTCCGATACAAGCGCACATTGACCTTTCCGCACTGGAACACAACCTGCAAGTGGCTCGCCGTGCGACCAGTGCGCGCATCATGGCGGTCATCAAGGCCGCCGCCTATGGGCACGGCTTGTTGCATTCCGCCGGGGCATTGAAGGCGGCAGACGGATTTGCGCTGCTGGATATACGCGATGCAGTGCAATTGCGTGAAAACGGGTTCCGCCAGGTTATTCTGCTGCTGGAAGGGGCTTTTACCCCGGATGACTTGCCGCTGGTGGATGAGTACGATCTCGCGTGCGTGATCCACAGCCCGCACCAGATCGCCATGCTGGACAGTTATCCGCGCCGTGGCGGCCTGTCGGTGTGGCTCAAGGTCAACAGCGGCATGAATCGCCTGGGTTTTGCGCCAAGCGATGTTTGCGCCGTGATGGAAAAACTGAAGAGCCATCCGGCGGTGCGCGACATCACGTTGATGACGCATTTCTCTCATGCCGATGAAGCGTCTGGTGTGGCCGCACAACTGGAAGTATTCAATGCAGTGGCCGCACCCTATCGCGTGGCGCGCTCGCTGGCCAACTCCGCCGCCCTGTTGCGCTACCCTGCAACACATGCCGATTGGGTGCGTCCCGGCATCATGCTGTATGGCGCGTCGCCGTTTGCCCACGGTAGCGGAGAACAGCACACTGCGCAGCAGCTCGGCTTGAAGCCTGTCATGACGCTGCAAAGCCGCATCATCTCGGTGCGGAAAATAGGCGTGGGCGAGCGCATCGGCTATGGCGGAGTATTCCGTGCGGAGGCTCCCATGCGCGTCGGGGTGGTTGCCTGCGGTTATGCGGATGGTTATCCGCGCCATGCACCGAGCGGCACGCCGGTGCTGGTGGAAGGCAGACGCACAGGCATCCTGGGGCGGGTTTCGATGGATATGCTGAGTGTGGATTTAAGCACGCTGTCCACAGCCGAAGTGGGCAGCCGCGTGACGCTGTGGGGCGAGGGCATGCCGGTGGAAGAGGTGGCGCAAGCGGCAGGCACCATCAGCTATGAATTGTTATGCGCGCTGACCGCACGCGTACCGGTGGTGGTTTAGCCGTTTCCTGTGCATGGTACAGTTGACTTGATCCGGGGTAACGTGACAAGGTATCGGCTATGAACAAAATTAATGTTGCCGAGCTGGTAAAGGGAGTAGACGGCCTGGTCACGCTGCCTGATGTGTTTGTCCGCATCAGCCAACTGGTCGATGATCCCGATAGCACAATCACCGACGTCGCCAATGCGGTGAGCCAGTATCCCTCGTTTGCCGTACGTTTGTTGCGGGTCGCCAACAGCCCGTTCTGCGGTTTCTCTTCTTCCGCTACCGACACCGTCGCCAAGGCGGTGTCGCTGATCGGCGCCAGCCAGATCCGCAACCTGGCGCTGTCGGCCTCCATCATGCGTGTCTTCGCCGGTTTGCCCAATAATCTGGTGTCGAAAGGAAATTTCTGGCGCCACAGCATTTATTGCGCCCTGGTTGCGCGCATTCTGGCCAAAAGGATGGGCAAGTGCGAACCCGAAGCGGTCTTTACGGCGGGATTGTTGCACGACATCGGCGAACTGGTGATTTTCAACCGCCTGCCCGAGCAGGCCAAGGGTGCACTGCTGCTGGTGCTGGACAGCGCGGACGAATTGCCGATGCATGAGGCCGAGCGCCAGATAATGGGATTTGACCATGCGCAGGTGGGCGGCGAGTTGGCGCGCCAGTGGCAGCTTCACCCGATGCTGGAGGAGTGCATTGCCTGCCATCACGATATTCAACAGGCGCAGCAGTATCCACGGGAAACGGCGCTGGTGCATATCGCCAATATTCTCTCGCAGATGGCTGAACTGGATACCCTGGATACAGGTGATGTACAGCCCATCGAGCCGCTGGCTTGGGAAATCACCGGGCTGGATGCAGAAGAAATTATCGGGCCGACGGTGCGTGAGGCACAGGCAGGAATTATCGAGGCCGAAAAGTTCTTCCTCGGCAATTATTGACCTTTACATAATTCATGACAGAACCGCGCCATCTGAAATGAAACTTTGAAAATGAGAAAATTACCGCGTCATTCCCGCGCAGGCGGGAATCCAGTGGGTTTAAACAAAATGCATTTTTGTCTTGCTGGATTCCCGCCTGCGCGGGAATGACGGCAAGTATGTCGCAAATTATGTAATTCTCAATAGGCGGACTGGCAATTATGGCAACATCCACCTCCCGTCTCCCGCTGGCTTTGCCGGGATTCGAGCATATCCGCAGGGCCTGGAACAATGCCTGCGAGACTTTTGCCGCGCGGTTGAATCCCGGCGAGTATTACGTCACGGTGTGCGACGAGGGGATTTATACCACGCTGGGTTCATGTATTTCCGCGTGCATCCGCGACCGCATCAGCGGCGTCGGCGGGATGAACCATTTCATGCTACCCGCTTCCACCATGGCAGACGCTGAAGGCTGGAAAGCAACCAGCCTGAGTGAATCCACCCGCTACGGAAATTTTGCCATGGAGCACCTGATCAACGAAATCCTGAAAAACGGCGGCAAGCGGCAGAACCTGGAGGCCAAAATTTTTGGCGGCGGACGTGTCATGAAGGGGATGACCGATATCGGGATGCGCAATATCACCTTCGCCCGCGACTACCTCAAGACCGAGGGGCTGAGAATCGTATCCGAGGATGTCGGCGACGTTTACCCGCGCATGGTGGTTTACTTTCCCGCCACCGGCAAGGTAAAGGTCAAGCGGCTGCGTTCGTTGCACACCAATACCATTATCGAACAAGAAAACAGGTACATCGAGACTGTCGTGGCAAAACCGGTGGGCGGCGACGTCGAGCTGTTTTGACCTGGGTACATCGCATAATCTCTAATCTGGCGGAATAATCAATGGGGCGTCAAGAAATCAGGGAACACAAGCTGACACTGTCCGAGGTGCTCGACATGCTGGTTGCCGACGGCATGGTCGGCAAGGCGGATGTAGAGGCGCTGACCGCCGACAAGCGCACGCGCCGCCATGATGTTCATCCGCTGGTAGTGGCTGCCGGGCAGAAGTGGAAATCGCTCATGCCACCGCACCAGGCTTTGCATCTCGAGGCGCTGACTGAATGGCTGGCAGGGCGTGTCGGACTCGAATATATTCATATTGATCCATTGAAAATAGATTTCTCTGCCGTCACCGATGTCATGTCAGACGAATATGCCACGCGCTTTGCCATCTTGCCGGTGCAGGTGACGAAGGAGGAGGTGGTGGTGGCTACAGCCGAACCTTTCTTGCGCGCCTGGGAGGATGTGCTCAAGCATCTCCTGCGCAAGAATATCCGCCGCGTTGTCGCCACCCCCGTGGATATCAGCCGTTATCTGGTCGAGTTCTACAATCTGGCGCGCTCGGTAAAGAAGGCAACGCAGGGTGGCCGGCAAGGTGCGTCCGGGCAGTCATCGTTCGAACAATTGGTGGAGATGGGCAAGACCAACCGCCAGTTCGACGCCAACGACCAGCACATCGTCAACATTGTTGACTGGCTGTGGCAGTACGCTTTCGAACAGCGCGCCTCGGACATCCACATCGAACCGCGGCGCGAGTTGGGCTTTGTCCGCTTCCGCATCGATGGCGTGCTGCACCAGGTGTACCAGATACCCATGGCGGTAATGAACGCCATGACCAGCCGCATCAAGGTACTGGGCCGCATGGACGTAGTCGAGAAGCGCCGTCCCCAGGATGGCCGCATCAAGACGCGCACGGCTGAGGGGCAGGAAGTGGAGTTGCGACTGTCCACTTTGCCGACGGCCTTCGGTGAAAAACTGGTGATGCGTATTTTCGACCCGAGCGTATTGGTGCGCGACTTTTCCGAGCTCGGATTCAGTGAAGAAGACCTCGCGCGCTGGAGACAGATGACGGCGCAGCCGAACGGCATCATCCTCGTCACCGGCCCGACCGGGTCGGGCAAGACCACCACCCTGTATTCGACACTCAAATCCCTGGCCACGCCCGAGGTAAATGTCTGCACCATCGAAGACCCGATCGAGATGGTCGAACCGGCGTTCAACCAGATGCAGGTGCAGCATAACATCGAGCTCGACTTTGCCGACGGGGTGCGGGCGCTGATGCGCCAGGATCCGGATATCATCATGGTCGGCGAGATTCGCGATTTCGAAACTGCCGACATGGCGATCCAGGCGGCGCTGACCGGGCATCTCGTGCTGTCCACGCTGCATACCAACGACGCTGCATCGGCCATCACGCGCCTGCTCGATCTCGGTGTCGCGCCCTACATGATCAATGCCACGTTGCTCGGCGTGATGGGACAGCGGCTGGTGCGCACGCTATGTCCGCACTGCAAGCAACCGCAGCCGTTGCGGACTGAGGAAAAAGAACAGTGGGACCATCTTGTCGCACCGTGGAAATCCAGTCGGCCAGCACAACTGCAGCACCAGACGGGCTGCCTCGAATGCCGCATGACGGGGTACACCGGACGCATCGGCATTTATGAAATCCTGCTCATGTCGCCGGAATTGCGTAGACTTATCACGCCGGCCACCGACGTTGCGCCCATTCGCGAGTTGGCAAGCCGCGAGGGCATGAAGCCGCTACGCATTTCCGGTGCAATGAAGGTTGCAGCCGGGGTGACGACTCTCGATGAAGTAATCAAAGTGGCGCCACCGGCAGGCCAGGCTTGAATTTCATTCCAACTTTTTGATAAACAAGGGTAAAATATGGGCAATGCCAAATCGGTATTGTGTCACAGACATCTTTAGGTTCTTTGTGGTATAAAAGTACCTCTTAGGAAGTGCGTTGTAGGTTGTAGCAGGTGTCGCAGGCATGTACAGCCAGCCAAAATGAAGGGAGTTTATGATGCGTAAAAATTTCATGCGCAAGATGGTGTTAGTGGTATTGGCCTGCTTCACCGGTCAGACCACCCTGTTTGCCAACCCGCTGGGCGGCGTGGTGGCCAGCGGCCAGGCGAGCATCGCGGCACAGGGCAATGTTCTCACCGTCACCAACACCCCGAACGCCATCATCAACTGGCAGAGCTTCTCCATCAACCCGGCGGAAACCACGCGCTTCGTCCAGCAGTCCGCCAGCAGCTCCGTACTCAACCGCGTCCTCGGCCCCGACCCTTCACAACTGCTCGGCACACTGACCTCGAATGGTCGCGTGTTCCTGATCAACCCCGCCGGTATCCTGGTGGGGCAGGGAGCGAGAATAGACGTGGCGGGATTTGTCGCCTCCACCCTCCACCTCTCCAATGCAGATTTCCTTGCAGGCAAGCTCAACTTCACGAACCCCTCTCCCGCCGGGGGAGGGGCAGGGGTGGGGGGCGTCGTCAACAATGGCTCCATCACCACCCCGAGCGGCGGCACGGTGTACCTCATCGCGCCGCAAGTGACCAACACCGGGTTCATCACCACTCCGCAAGGCGAGACCATCCTGGCTGCGGGCGACACCGTGCAGCTCATCGACACCGGCCTGCCGGGTGTCAGCGTGCAAGTGACCGGCGCTGCCAACAACGCCACCAACCTCGGGCAGATACTGGCCGACTCAGGCCGCATCGGCATGGTGGCGGCCACCCTCAAAAACAGCGGCACACTCAACGCCGGCAGCCTGGTCAACCAGGGCGGCAGGGTGTTCCTCAAGGCCACACAAAGCGTCACGCTGGATGCGGGCAGCACCACCGGCGCCGCCAGCGGCAGCGGCAACGGCGGCACGGTTGAAGTCCTGGGCAACCAGGTCGTGGTCGCGGGCAACGTGGACGCCTCGGGCGC
>JAQTOM010000092.1:0-3583 GCA_028713345.1 Gallionellaceae bacterium
GCCACATTTGCCTGGGGCATGCTGATGCTGAAGTTCTAGAAAACCACTCTTCCCTTAATCCCCTCCCGTCAAATGGAGGGGATTAAGGGGTTAGGATTGGTTTGACACAAAGAAGGGCGGGATAAAATCCCGCCCTTCTTTGTTTTATGGATGGCGGATTTTTATTGGAGTCTTTCAGCGCATAGAACCTGGAGCGTGCTTGCCCGCGATGTTTTTGCTGTACCGTATTTCGCGGGCAAAACCGCGTCCACGATCATGTGGAGAGGGTTCCCCTGAGACATGACAACGGCGCCATTCTATACATATTCCACTTGCCCAACGATCATGGCTTATAGCCACCGCAAATAATGAAACTTGGCTCACCATGCTCGTTCCCCCTCCCCAGCCCTCCCCCAGTGTGAGAGGGAGGCAAAGTCTGATGGAACTACTAGCCATTCGGCTAAGCCCGCAGTGCGCGGTTGTTGCCGATTTATCGGCTTTACAACCACGGCCTACCCCATGCGGGTGTGCGGGCAAGCCGTTGATTATCGCTACGCGAGTTTCACGTTAAAGGCCTTGGCAAGAACTACCCCAACCACTTGTGTGCATTCTGGAACATGCGCAGCCATGCGCCATTCTCTTTCCATCCTGCCGGATGCCAGGAATTTTGCACGGCACGGAACAGGCGTTCCGGGTGCGGCATCATGATGTTGAAACGCCCGTCCGGCGTGGTCTGTCCGGTGACGCCTTGCGGCGAGCCGTTGGGGTTGAGGGGATAGGTTTCTGTCGGCTTGCCGGTATTGTCCACGTAGCGCAGAGTGACCAGCGGCTGCGCGGCCTTGAGCTTTTCCGCGCCGCCCAAACAAAGTTTCAGTGAAGAGCTAAAATCGGCGT
This sequence comes from Gallionellaceae bacterium, assembly GCA_028713345.1. Lineage (GTDB taxonomy): Bacteria > Pseudomonadota > Gammaproteobacteria > Burkholderiales > Gallionellaceae > JAQTOM01. Next base: position 874 of record JAQTOM010000092.1, read on the forward strand.
AGCCTTCGCCGTGCGAGACGACGACGGGCATGCGGCTGCCCGCCATGCCGTCAAAGAAAATCGACGGCGAACGCTGCACCTCCACCATCACGAAGCGCGCCTCGAATTGTTCCGACTGATTGCGGGCGAAATGAGCCCAATGCTCCGCGCCGGGAATGATCTCGTGCAGGTTGCTCATCATCTGGCAGCCGTTGCACACGCCGAGTGCAAAAGTATCCTTGCGGCTGAAGAAGGCAGAAAATTCGTCACGTGCACGCGGATTGAACAGGATGGATTTGGCCCAACCCTCGCCCGCGCCCAGCACGTCGCCATAAGAGAAGCCGCCGCACGCCGCCACTCCCTTGAAATCACCCAACTTCACGCGCCCGCTGATGATGTCGCTCATGTGCACGTCCACCGCAGCAAAACCGGCACGGTCGAAGGCGGCGGCCATTTCGACGTGGCCGTTCACGCCCTGCTCGCGCAGGATGGCGATCTTGGGGCGTGTTAAATTGATACTGCCATAACCTGTAATAACTTCTCCCCCTCCCTCAGTCCCTCCCCCAGTGGTATAACCAGCGACTTGGACATCGTTTCTTGATGGCCTAGTCGAATGGCTAGTAGTTTCATCAGAGGGAAGCTTAGCCCTTCTCCCACTGGGGGAAGGGTTGGGAAGGGGGCCTTCGTTCGGATCGTAAGTCAGATGCACATGCAGACCGGGGTCGGCGGCATCCAGAATCCTGTCGTATTCCTGCTGCGCACAAGCCGGGTTGTCGCGCAGCTTCTGCATCTGATAAGTCGTTGCCGACCAGATGCGTTGCAGCGTGATGGCATTTGCGCTGAACAGCTTTCTACCGCCGCGCTGTATCGCTATCGTACCGCCGGTATTCGGCGTCGCCACTTCATGCACCGCATCCAGCCCGGCTTCTTTGCACAACACAAAAATTTCCGCAAGGTCGCTGCGGCGCACTTGCAGCACTGCGCCGAGTTCTTCATTGAACAGCGCACTCAGGTCATCGCCGCGCAGTTCGTCGAGGCTGATGTCCAGACCGATGTGCGAAGCGAATGCCATCTCGCACAATGTCGCCAGCAGGCCGCCGTCGGAACGGTCGTGGTAGGCCAGCAACTTTCCTTCCGCGTTGAAACGCTGGATCAGTTCGAAGAATATTTTCAGCTTGGCAGCATCGTCCACATCCGGCGCAGCATCACCGACTTGTTTATACACTTGTGCCAGAGCCGAACCACCCAGGCGGTTTTTGCCTGCTCCCAGATCAACCAACAACAGTACGGTATCGAGATCGGCGGCCAGTTGCGGGGTGAGCGTATGGCGCGCATCCGTACAGGGCGCAAAGGCCGAGACGATGAGGGAGAGGGGAGCGGTGACTTCTTTTTTGATTGCACCCTCTCCCCCACCCTCTCCCTTCAAGGGAGAGGGAGTTTCAACCCAAGCGGTCTTCATGCTCATCGAATCCTTGCCCACCGGAATGCTGATACCGAGTTGCGGACACAATTCCATACCCACCGCACGCACGGTATCGAACAGCGCGGCATCTTCGCCGTGATGCCCGGCAGCCGCCATCCAGTTGGCCGACAGCTTGATGTCGCCGATCTTTTCGATGCGTGCGGCGGCGATGTTGGTGATCGCCTCACCCACCGCCATGCGCCCGGAAGCCGGTGCATTCAATACTGCCAGCGGCGTGCGTTCGCCGATGGCGAAGGCTTCACCGCGATAGGTGTTGAAGCCCATCAACGTCACCGCCACATCCGCCACCGGCACCTGCCACGGGCCGACCATCTGGTCGCGCGCGGTCAGGCCGCCCACGGTGCGGTCGCCGATACTGATGAGGAAAGTCTTGTCGGCCACGGCAGGCAGGCTCAACACCCTCTCGATAGCATCTTGCAGCTCGATCTTGCTGACATTGAATGCAGGGAGTTGCACAGCCTCGCGCTGCACCTTGCGCGTCATCTTCGGCGGCTTGCCCAGCAACACCGACAGCGGCATATCTACCGCATTATTTTTGTACAGCTCGTCATGCACGACCAGCCGGTCGTCGGCCAGCGCCTGCCCCAGCACCGCGAACGGGCAACGCTCACGTTCGCAGAACGCCTTGAATTCGTTCAGGCGCTCCGGTGCAATCGCCAGCACATAACGCTCCTGCGCCTCGTTGCTCCATATCTGCATCGGCGTCATGCCGCGCTCTTCACTCGGCACCGCGCGCAACTCGAAGCGCGCGCCGCGCCCGCCGCCATGCACCAGTTCCGGCAATGCATTGGAAATGCCGCCCGCGCCGACATCATGAATGGAGAGGATGGGATTATCCGCACCCATCTGCCAGCAGCGGTCGATGACTTCCTGCGCGCGGCGCTGCATCTCGGGATTGCCGCGCTGCACCGAATCGAAATCCAGGTTCTCCGCATTCGCGCCGGTATCCATGCTGGATGCCGCGCCGCCGCCGAGGCCGATCAACATGCCGGGGCCGCCGAGCTGGATCAGCAACGCTCCCACCGGCAGGCCGTGCTTGTGCGTGTGCTGCGCGGCGATACTACCGACGCCGCCCGCCAGCATGATGGGCTTGTGATAACCACGCATCTCGCCGTTGACGTTTTCTTCAAAGGTGCGGAAATAACCGGCCAGATTGGGGCGGCCAAATTCATTGTTGAATGCAGCGCCACCGATGGGGCCGTCGAGCATGATTTGCAGCGCGGAGGCGATGCGCCCCGGCTTGCCGTA
>JAQTOM010000092.1:3683-5901 GCA_028713345.1 Gallionellaceae bacterium
TTTCCCACGGCTGCTCGAAGCCAGGTATCTGTAAATTGGAAACCGAGAACCCGGTCAATCCCGCCTTGGGCTTGGAGCCTGTACCCGTCGCGCCTTCGTCGCGTATCTCGCCGCCCGCCCCCGTCGCCGCTCCGGCAAACGGTGCGATGGCGGTGGGATGGTTGTGCGTCTCCACCTTCATCAACGTGTGCGTCAACTCTGCGCTGAAAGCATAGCCGCCATCGGCGCGCGGATAGAAGCGCTCGACCACAGCACCTTCGATCACCGAAGAATTATCCGAGTACGCCACCACCGTTCCTTGCGGATGCAGCTTGTGCGTGTTGCGTATCATGCCGAACAGCGAGATAGCCTGCTGCTCGCCGTCGATCACCCAATCTGCGTTAAAAATCTTGTGGCGGCAATGTTCGGAATTCGCCTGCGCGAACATCATCAGCTCCACGTCGGTGGGGTTACGCTTCAGCTTCTGGAAATTTTCCACCAGATAATCGATCTCGTCGGCGGACAGCGCCAGTCCCAGCTCGCGGTTAGCCGCTTCCAGCGCCGCACTGCCGCCGCCCAGAATATCCACGGTGGACAGCGGCTGCGGCTCGCCATGGGTAAAAATCCTTTCGGCCACACCATCAAAATCCGTCACAACCGATTCCGTCATGCGGTCGTGCAGCAGTGGCAGCACCGCCTTGCACTCGGCTTCGCTCAAAGCCTTGCCGTTCCTGGTTTTGAAGTAATATGCCATGCCGCGCTCGATACGCGTGATCATAGGCAACGCACAATGCTGCGCGATGTCCGTAGCCTTGGAAGACCACGGCGAGATCGTACCCAGGCGCGGCACAACCAGCAGCCGCTGCATTTTCGCGGAGCCATCCGGCTCACTAGCCGTGTCATCCAGCCCGAGCAGGCGATCCAGCAATGCGCTCTGCTGCTCGGGCAATGCCGACTGCAACTCGACGAAATACCAGTGGCGCGTATCCACGAGAGACACGTTCGGTGTGCTGGCCTTAAGGGCTATGCGCAGTTTTTCGAGACGGAAGGATGAGAGTGCGGCTTTGCCGGCAGAAACTCGGAATATGGACATGACAATGCGTTGAAATGACGAAGTGCAATTATACTATGCACCCAAGCCAAGCCGGGATTACTCGAACATGCGCACACGCCCCTCCTCCATCACGCAAAAACAGGTTGCCGCCTTTCTCAAGCCGCGCCCGCGCGACAGCCATAAGCATCAATTCGGCACGGTAGTGGTAATCGGCGGCGCCAGCGGCATGGTGGGTGCAGCACTGCTGGCGGGACGCGCTGCACTCAAGCTGGGTGCGGGCTGTGTGCATGTCGGGATGCTGGCGGACAACGCCCCAGTGGTGGATTTGTTGCAGCCGGAGCTAATGCTACACAGCGCACACGATGCATTACGCCTCCTCCCCCTCCCTCAACCCCTCCCCCACGGGGAGAGGGGGGCAGAGCCCTTCTCCCACCCAGGGAAGGGTTGGGAAGGGGGAAATGTGCTGGCCATCGGCTGCGGCATGGGCACCTCAGTTGCCGCGCAGAAAATCCTGCACGACATACTCGAGCGCAACATAGCACTGGTGCTGGATGCCGACGCGCTGAATCTGCTCGCCTGCCACAACGATTTGCAGGACGACCTGCACGCGCGCAAAGCCCCGACAATAATCACCCCACATCCCGGTGAAGCCGCGCGCCTGCTTGGATACAGCACAACAGAAGTGCAGGCTGCACGCACCCAATCCGCACAGCAACTCGCGGAGAAACTGCATTGCTCCGTGGTGCTAAAAGGCGCAGGCAGCGTCTGCGTCACCCGCAACGGCAAAACCTACATCAACAAAACCGGCAACCCCGGCATGAGCGCACCCGGCATGGGCGACGTGCTGACCGGCATGATCGCCACCTTCATCGCGCAGGGGCTGGGTGCGGATGATGCGCTGTTGCTGGCGGTGCATCTGCACGGAGCGGCAGGCGATGCACTGGAGGAAAAAGGCATTACCATCGGCATGACCGCGACAGAAGTGATGGAATGGGCCAGATTGTTGTTAAATCAATTGAATGCAACACGGCAACCCAAGCAACCTTGTGGCACATTTGACACAACAAATGGCAATTAACCGGCATACACCCTCAAAAACAAAAACCGGCAATCGCCGGTTTTTATTGTAAATCCTGGTGCCGCCTATCGGATTCGAACTGATGACCTACCGCTTACAAGGCGGTT
>JAQTOM010000093.1 GCA_028713345.1 Gallionellaceae bacterium
CATGCGCATTTCAAATCTTGTTGTCCTGCTGGTTTCCGGCTTGCTTGCTTCGGCAGCTTCAGCGCAGGGCCTCGTGATTCCAGACCGGCAGCGTCTGCAGTCCATGAGCAGGGAGGAATACGATGTTTATCGCGAGCAGATGCGTAGCCGGACGGAAGAACTGAGCACGGCGGAGCGGAACCTGATGCGCGAACCGGGCGTTGACGACCGCAAGCAGACGGTAAAGCCAGGCGGCGGCTATGGTCAGGGTTATGGTTCGCGCCCAGGCCAGGGCGAGGAACAAGGTGGCATGGGAGGCCATGGGGGGTATGGCAGGAGTGGCGGTGGCGGACGTCGCCGCTGAAGCACGAAACAAAAGGCTATCGAGTGTGCGCTGAGCTTGCCGAAGTATGGCTGACAGAGTTTCTTGGGATTATGGACATTCGGGCTGGGAGCCGAGCAGAAGCAATAAGCCGGGCATGTTCATTGGTCGGGTTTATGGATTTTTTGCCCCTCCGATTCAGTATTCATGGCCTCGATGGCGGCTTTCAATGTCTGTGCGGCAGCCTTGGGATCCTTGTTGGAAACGGTCATCTCGCCGCCGATGGGGACGGCGGATGAGGCGGTATGCTGGTTTGTTTGCTGGCGTTGCGCGGCGGGTGATTGCAATTGCAGCAGTTGTTTTTTTGTTGCTTCGATTTGTGCCTGAAGTTCCTCATTTTTCTTCTTGAGCGCTGCGATTTCAGCCTGGGATGTTTCGGCGCGCGCTGCCGGGTGTCTGGCAGGCGAAGCCTCGGCCGTGGCTGGTTTCTGTTGCGGGTGGGAACGAGGAATTCTCGGGAGGGCGAAACCGATTCCTGCCAGTAATATAACCAGCAGGCCAATCGCCCCGCCAGTAATCAGGCGTTTCTTCAGATTGCGCACCGGCGTGACCGGTACTTCATGCTCTTCGGCCGTTGCAGTGGCGTCGTGCGGGATAGCCAGGGTCCGGTCTTCGTCGGCCCCGCTTTCTTCCCCGTCGCCGGGCGCTGCCCTCTTCCAGAACTTCAGCTTCATGCGGGCTCCTCCTTGCCCGTCACGCGGGCAGTTGCGCTTCCATGGGCGAAGGTGATGGAAAGCTCTTCCTGCAGCGCTATATCGGCACTGTCGCGCACGAGTTTACCGCTGGCCGAGCGTACCATGCTGAAGCCGCGCGCCAGCACGGCTGCGGGGTTGAGGTGCTGGAGGCTGGCCGCGAGGCGCTGCAAGGTGGCCTGGCGGCGCTGCAGTTGCTGCGCCATGGCGAGTTCCAGGCGTTGGCCGAATTGCTGTTGCCGGGCAAGCAGGATTTGCGGCGCGGGGGCCGTGCTGGCCAAGCGGCTGGCAAGGTGCCGGACACGCCACTCCAGTTGCTCCAGCAGGCGGCCGGCGGCTTGTTGCTGGCGCTGGCGCAGATGCTCCAGGTGCTGCAGTTGCGCCGTGATGCGCGTGCCGGGATGCATTAGCCGGCGCGCCAGATAATCCACCTGCTGCATGCGCTGTTCGAGGCTGCGCGTAGTCTGGCGCGTCAGGCGTGCCTGCAGCGCATCGAGCCGCTGGCGCAGGTCGGCGCGGTGCGGCGTGGCCAGTTCCGCCGCTGCCGTGGGCGTTGGCGCGCGCCAGTCGGCGACAAAATCGGCGATGGTGACATCGGTTTCATGGCCGACACCACAGATCACGGGGATCGTACTCGCGGCAATGGCGCGCGCCACGACTTCTTCGTTGAATGCCCACAAGTCCTCGATACTGCCCCCGCCGCGGCACAGGATCAGAACATCGCATTCGTTGCGGCTGGCGGCCAGTTGCAGGGCCTGGGCAATTTTTTCCCCCGCGCCTTCGCCCTGCACCGGCGTGGGGTAGAGCACTACCGGGATGGTCGGCATGCGCCGGTGCAGCGTGGTCAGTACGTCACGCAGCGCGGCGGCCGCAGGAGAAGTCACGATGCCGATGCGCCGCGGAAAAGCAGGCAAGGCTTGTTTGCGCATTTCCTCGAACAGGCCTTCTCCGGCCAGTTTCGCCTTGAGGTTTTCGAACGCGGCGAACAGCGCACCCAGGCCGGCGCGGCGCATGGATTCCACGCTGAGCTGGTATTCGCCGCGCGCTTCGTACAGGGTGACCAGCGCGCGCACTTCCACATGCATGCCGTTTTCAGGCTTGAAATCAATATACTGGCTCTTGTGGCGGAACATGGCGCAACGCACCTGGGCCTGTCCGTCCTTGAGGGAAAAGTACCAGTGGCCGGAGGTGGCGCGCATGAAGTTGGAGATTTCGCCGCCGACCCACAGGAGAGGGAAGGTCTGTTCCAGCACGGCCTTGGCATGGCGGTTGAGTTCGCTGACGGTGAGAACCGGCGGTGTCATCGGGATGGAGAGGGACATGGCTGGATTCTAAACTAATCCACAGCGGTAAAAAAACTTTCATGTTCGCGGAACTATTGTCAATACCTTGTTCTGTGTTTGATAACTATATGATTTTTATCGATAGAAGTAATAGTTCAAATTTTGTGCGAAACAGCAAATATGTTGTGTGGAAGGGGTTTGAAGTGGTTTTTGATAAACCATGCACAAAGTTATCCACAGTTTCTGTGGACAATAACGAAAATTGCCTGATCCGACAGTGGGTTATGACATCGGAAATCGGCGCTCTTGCTCAAAATGGAGCGGCAGGCTAAAGTTACGCGGTTGAAAAAATCGAGGAGCGCCCACGTGCTGTCCATCATCCAGGCCGCAGGCTGGCCAATCTGGCCGCTGATTATCGCGTCAATCATTTCGCTTGCAATTATCGGCGAGCGTCTGTGGTCATTGAATAGCAGCCAGGTGGCGCCGCGCAGCCTGTTGCCGAAAGTTCAGGGATGGTTGCAGCAGGGCGGCGTGAACAATGAGGTGCTCGCTGAGCTGGATCATCATTCGCCACTCGGCCGCTTGTTTGCCGCCGGCTTGCGCAACGTCAGCAGCTCGCGGGAAATAATGCAGGAAGCCATCGAGGATACGGGGCGTGCCGTCACGCACGAGCTGGAACGATTTCTCACCACGCTGGGCACCATCGCCTCGATCAGCCCCCTGCTTGGCCTGCTTGGGACCGTGATCGGCATGGTCGAGATCTTCGGCGCGCTGACCCCCTCCGGTGGTAGCCCGGCGCTGCTTGCGCACGGCATTTCGGTGGCGCTTTACAATACCGCCATGGGCCTGATCGTGGCCATTCCCAGCATGATCTTCTACCGTTATTTTCGTGCCAAGGTCGATACCCTGGTAATGGAGATGGAGCAGCAATCCATCAAGCTGGTGGACATGGTCCACGGCGACCGGAAGTAGGAAGCGGAGCATGAATTTCCAGCGCGGCAAGGCCAGGGAAGAGCCGGAAATCAATCTTATCCCGATGATTGATGTGCTGCTGGTGATCCTGATTTTCATGATGGTGACCACCACTTTTTCCCAAATCTCCGAATTGCAGATCAACCTGCCTTCAGCCGATGCGGATAAACAGACGCAGAAACCCGGCGAGGTGGTCGTGGGCATCGACGCCACTGGCCATTATGTCGTTAACCGCGTGCCGCTGCCCAACCCCGACGTGGACGCCTTGAGCATGGCGCTGCGCCGTGCGGCTGGCGAGCAGGCGGAGCCGGTGATCGTGATCAATGCCGATGCCCAGGCTACCCACCAGTCGGTGATCAATGTCATGGAGGCCGCGCGCCTGGCGGGCTACAGCCGCATCAGTTTCGCCACCCAGGCTGTGAAGAACGGCAAGTGAACGCAGTCACCGGAGCGGGTGCCGAGGCCGCTTGCTGGCTGGAAAAACAATGGTATAAAAGGGGGCCGTGGCAGCTTGCGCTGTTGCCCTTGAGCGCCATTTTCCGGGCGCTTGCCGCGCTGCGTCGCCTGGCATATCGTCGCGGCTGGCTGCAGGTGCGGCACTTGCCTGTGCCGGTGATCGTGGTGGGCAACATCAGTGTGGGCGGTACCGGCAAAACGCCTCTTGTGCTGTGGCTCGCGCAATGGTTGAAACAGCATGGATTTCGCCCGGGCATCATCAGCCGGGGTTACGGAGGGCGCTCCGCCGAAGCGCGCCAGGTCGATCCCGGGAGCGATGGCGCGCGGAGCGGAGACGAGCCTTTGTTGCTGGCGCGCCGGTCGCAATGCCCGGTATGGACCGGACGCGACCGTTTCACCGCGGGGTTGGCGCTGTTGTCGGCGCACCCGGCGTGCAGCGTGCTTATCAGCGACGATGGGCTGCAACACTACCGTCTGGCGCGCGACATGGAAATTGCGGTGGTGGACGGGCAGCGCTTGTTTGGCAACGGTTTCCTGTTGCCGGCCGGACCCTTGCGCGAAGGGGTATGGCGTTTGCGGCACGTCGACGCGGTGGTGCTGAACGGCGGCACGGAATGTCCGGGCGGAGAATGTTTCAGGATGAGCCTGAAGGGGGCGGTATTATGCAACCTGCGCTCCGGCGCAAAGGTGGAGGCGCATGAGTTCTCGGGCAAAAAGCTCCATGCAGTGGCCGGGATCGGTTATCCGCAGCGGTTTTTCGAGCATTTGCAGGGGCTCGGGCTGGCTTTCGCTCGGCATCCCTTTCCCGACCATCATGCTTATCGGCGCGAGGACCTGGACTGGCCGGACGCGGATGCCATTGTGATGACTGAAAAGGACGCCGTTAAATGCGCGGCGTTCGCCGATGCGCGTTACTGGGTTTTGCCGGTGCAGGCCGAACTCGACCCGTCTTTCGGGCAGAAGATTCTGGATATTTTAAGGAAACGAAATGGACGCAAAACTGCTTGAGATCCTGGTATGCCCCCTGTGCAAGGGGCCCCTGGTGTACAAAAAAGCCGCACAGGAACTGATCTGCAAGCCCTGTCGCCTGGCCTATCCAATCAAGGATGACATCCCGGTAATGCTGGAAGAAGAAGCGCGCAAGCTGCCGGCCGAGGAAGAGGTGTAATGGGCAATGGGTGATGAGGAATGGGGAAGCCCATCACCCATCACCCATCACCCATCACCCATTACCCATTACCATGAACTTCAAGGTTGTCATTCCCGCCCGCTATGCTTCCACGCGCCTGCCCGGCAAACCGCTTGCCGACATCGCCGGCAAGCCCATGGTGGTGCGGGTGGCAGAGCGGGCGCTGCAAAGCGGGGCGTCCGAAGTGTGGATTGCCACCGACCATACCGGCGTGGCCGACGCTGGGCGCGTGCATGGAATCAACGTGTGCATGACTTCGCCGCTCCATGTTTCAGGCACGGACCGCCTGGCCGAAGTGGCGCTGCAGCGCGGCTGGAGCGACGAGGAAATCATCGTCAACGTGCAAGGCGATGAGCCGCTGATTGCGCCAGACCTGATTGGCCTTGTGGCGCGACATCTGCACGATCATCCCGCGGCATCCATTTCCACCGCCTGCCATGCCTTGCTGGGCGATGCCGAGATGTTCAATCCGAACGTGGTGAAGGTGGTTCTGGACCGGCAAGGCTACGCACTTTATTTCAGCCGCGCGCCGATCCCCTGGGCACGGGATGCCTGGGCGAACGCCCCGCGCTCAGCGCTTCCGCAGGATTTTCCCGCCTATCGCCACGTCGGTATCTATGCCTACCGCGCCGGTTTCCTGAAAATATATGCTACGCTCAGTCCGGCTGCCATCGAGCGGTATGAGGCGCTGGAGCAGTTGCGCGCTTTATGGCACGGGTACAGAATCAGCGTCGCGCTGGCGCATGCCGCCCCGCTTGCCGGGGTGGATACCATGGATGATCTGGAGCGGGTTCGCGGCCTGTTTGGATGTTAAACACCTGTTAATTCATGCCCTTGGCAGCCAAGAGAATGCATTTATAACTTCATAAAAATAATTAAATGTGCAGTGCGAGGCAATTGCAATAACCTTGTTGCGAGTAATTAAAACAAGATATG
>JAQTOM010000019.1:0-4420 GCA_028713345.1 Gallionellaceae bacterium
TGCTGGATAAAAACGGCAAGAAAATCCAGTCAGCCTCCGGCACCATGCAGTTCGTGCGTCCCGGCAAATTCCGCTGGGTCTACCAGAAACCTTACGAACAACTGATCGTGGGCGATGGCGAAAGATTCTGGCTGCATGACGTGGAATTGAACCAGGTCACGGTGAAGAAGCTGGATGCGGCATTGGGCAGCAGCCCGGCAGCGTTGCTATCCGGCAGCAACGAGATCGAGCGCGGCTTTGCGCTCAAGGACACCGGCAACCGGGATGGCCTGGATTGGCTGCAAGCCTTGCCTAAAGCCAAAGACACCAGTTTTGAAAGAATCCTCATGGCCTTTGACGCCCAATCCGATCTGGTCATCATGGAACTGTACGATGCCTTCGGCCAGAAAACTGTACTGCGTTTCTCCAATATGCAGCGCAACCCGCAACTCTCGCCGCAACTTTTCAAGTTCGTGCCACCCAAGGGGGCGGATGTGCTGGGTGAGTAATAAACTTTGTTAATGACGCTACTCGCTTTGAGCGATAATTCCATTGCGCAAGTTTGTTGAGGTAACAAGATGAAGAGCGAACCCGTTGTCGGGATTCAGTCAGATGTGATTCGTTGGGCCAGACAGTCCATAGGATTGTCTGTGTCTGACGTGGCGCATCGTATGAACCGTTCTCCAGAAGATATTGAGGCTTGGGAGGCGGGCAAGTCTGCGCCTAGCTATCCCCAACTTGAAAAGCTGGCCTACCAAATTTACAAAAGGCCTCTGGCGGTGTTCTTCTTGCCCGAGCCACCGGAAGAGATACCCCCTGCACGAGAATTCAGAACATTGCCAACAGACGACATGCAAACGTTGGCCGTTGATACTCACCTACACATCCGTCGCGCCCATGCTTATCAACTCGCACTCCGAGAGTTGTTTGGCGCGCGCAACCCTAGCGAACATTGTATTTGGCATCAGATTACGTTATCCCATTCGCGCTCGATTGTGGAGCAGGCTGCACTGATTCGTAATTACTTGGGCATTTCTCTTGATGAACAGATTCGTTGGGAAAACGATGAGCATGCGCTAAAGCAATGGCGAAAAACGATGGAAGACAAAGGAGTCTTCATTTTCAAAGAGTCATTCGAACAAAAGGAGATTTCTGGTTTTTGTCTTTCTGATAGCCAATTTCCTATTGTCTACTTGAATAACAGCACAACCAAGACAAGACAGATTTTTAGTCTACTGCATGAACTTGCGCACCTATTGCTCAGTGTTAATGGGTTGAGTAAATTCGATTCGCGTTATATTGACTGCTTGCCCAATGAAGAAAAGAAAATTGAGCGATTTTGTAACGCTATCGCCGCAGAAATTTTGATTCCGCTGCAAGATTTTCAAATACAGGCGAGTCAGTTTCCGTCAGATATTGAGCGCGCATCAGAAGAGCAGTTTTCAGACTTGGCGGCACGTTATGGTGTAAGCCGAGAAGCTGTGTTACGCCGCTTTCTAGACCAGGATCGCGTGACAACGACGTTTTACGAACAGAAGGCAAAAACGTGGGCGGCACAGCAGAAAAAAGGTGCTGGGGGTGATTGGTACGCTTCAAAGAATGCTTATCTGAGCGTGCGTTTCGCAAAAGAGGTAGTTAGTCGTCACTATAAAAATCAACTCAGTGTCGAACAGGCGGCAGACCTGCTGGGGATTAAACCCAAGAATTTTGCCAAACTGGAGCAGCGTATCTTGCAAGGAGTTGCTGCATGATTTATGTGTTTGATACCAGTTCACTACGATCCCTTCAGCATTTTTATCCAAGCGTATTCAAAAGTATTTGGAACGGGCTGGATACCTTTGTACAGCAGCAAAAACTCATCTCAACTCGCGAAGTATGGAATGAGCTTGAACGGCAGAATATAAGCGCGGATGTGCTGGCATGGGCGAAGCAAAACAAGCATATTTTCACAACTCCAAATGCTGCCGAACTCCAATTTGTCGCACAGATATTCCAGGTTAAGCACTTCCATAGTTTGATCGGAGAGCAACAACGGCTGAAAGGCATGCCCGTGGCTGACCCGTTTGTCATTGCTTGTGCAAAAGTCAGAGGTGGAACAGTTGTCACGGAAGAACAGATGAAACCCGCTGCAGCAAAAATTCCCAATGTTTGTTCCCATTTCAATATTCTTTGTATAGACCTTGAAGAATTCATGCAACAGCAAGCGTGGATTTTCTGATGGCTGCGAATGAGAATTCGGCCTCGCTTAGATTGATGACGAAGTGCGCATGACACCGAGGAAAAATGACGGACTTGTTTGCGTCTAACGCCCCCGCAGCCCCGCTGGCCGAGCGGCTGCGTCCGAAACACATCGACGAAGTCATCGGGCAATCCCATTTGCTCGGCGCAGGCAAACCGCTGCGGCTAGCGTTCGAGTCCGGCAAGCTACATTCGATGATCCTGTGGGGGCCGCCGGGGGTGGGCAAGACCACGCTGGCAAGGCTGATGGCCTCGGCCTTCGATGCCGAGTTCGTGCCGCTGTCGGCGGTGCTGTCCGGGGTGAAAGACATCCGCGAGGCCATCGCGCAGGCGCAGCTCACCCTGCAGCAGAGCGGGCGCCACACCATCCTGTTCGTGGACGAAGTGCACCGCTTCAACAAGTCGCAGCAGGATGCGTTCCTGCCTTTTGTCGAGCAGGGGCTGGTCACCTTCATCGGCGCGACCACCGAGAATCCATCGTTTGAGGTGAACGGCGCGCTGCTGTCACGCGCGCAGGTGTATGTGCTGCAACCCTTGTCCGAGACGGAGCTGGGGCAGTTGTTCGAACGTGCGCAGCAGGCAGCCTTGCATGAATTGAAATTTGACGATGCGGCGCGCGAGCGCATCATCGGCTATGCCGACGGCGATGCGCGGCGTTTGCTCAACGTGCTGGAGCAGTTGCAGACCGCCGCGCAAGTTGCGAAGGTGTCGAACATCACCATTGAGTTTCTCGACGACACGCTGGCGCAGAAGCTGCGCCGTTTCGACAAGGGCGGCGAGGCGTTTTACGACCAGATTTCCGCGCTGCACAAGTCGGTACGCGGCTCCGATCCAGATGCCGCGCTGTACTGGCTGGTGCGCATGCTGGACGGCGGCGCCGACCCGCGCTATCTGGCGCGGCGCATCGTGCGCATGGCGTGGGAGGACATCGGCCTGGCCGACCCGCGCGCCATGCAGCTCGCGCTGGATGCGGCGGAAACCTATGAGCGTCTGGGTTCGCCGGAAGGCGAACTGGCATTGGCGCAGGCCGTGATCTATTTCGCCGTCGCCGCCAAGTCGAATGCGGGTTACGTCGCGTATAATGCCGCCCGCGCCTTCGTGTCCCAGGATAGCTCGCGCCCGGTGCCGCTGCATCTGCGCAACGCACCGACCAGGCTGATGAAGCAACTGGATTACGGCAAGAGCTACCGCTATGCGCATGACGAGGCGGAAGGCTACGCGGCAGGCGAAAATTATTTTCCGGAGGGTATGCCGGAGGTGAGCTTCTATAAGCCGACAGAGCGTGGGCTGGAAGCGAAAATTGCGGAGAAGCTGGCGCGGCTTCGTGAATTGGATGCTGCGGCGAAAAAGAAATAACCTGATCCCCTCCCCTTGAAGGGGGAGGGCCGGGGAGGGGGTGAAAAGCTGCGATGGCAACCCCCATCCTAACCTTCCCCCTGAGAGGGGGAAGGGACTCACTAAGAATAACTGTGATGAGGCAAGAACCAGATGTTAGACATACATACATTGCGCACCGATCTGGCAAATGCCGCCGCACGCTTGGCGATGCGCGGATTCGTGCTGGATGCTGCGCGCTTCGAACAACTGGAAGCGGAACGCAAGACGATACAGACGCGCACACAAGAGCTGCAAGCCAGGCGCAATGCGACTTCCAGGCAAATTGGACAAGCCAAGGCCAAGGGCGAGGACGTGTCGGCGATCATGGCAGAAGTGGCCGGTTTGGGCGATGAACTCAAGCAACTGGAGGCGCAGCTTGAGGAGGTGCAGGGCAAGCTGAAAGAGTTCCTTGAAGTCATTCCCAATATGCCGCACGCCGATGTGCCTGTTGGAAAATCCGAGACGGATAACCTGGAAGTGCGCAGGGTCGGCAGCATCCCGAAATTTAACTTCGAGGTGAAAGATCATGTCAGCATCGGCGAAGGCTTGGGCGGGCTGGATTTCGACACCGCCGCGAAGATTTCCGGCGCGCGCTTCTCGCTGCTGAAGGGGCCGTTGGCGCGGCTGCACCGTGCGCTGGCGCAGTTCATGCTGGACACGCACACCGACCAGCACGGCTACACCGAGACGTATGTCCCCTATCTGGTGAATGCCGAATCGATGCGCGGCACCGGGCAGTTGCCCAAGTTCGAGGAAGATTTGTTCCGCGTGCCGCGCCAGATGGGCGATGGCGGCGAACAGAATTTTTATCTGATCCCCACCGCCG
>JAQTOM010000019.1:4520-19389 GCA_028713345.1 Gallionellaceae bacterium
TATCTGGTGAATGCCGAATCGATGCGCGGCACCGGGCAGTTGCCCAAGTTCGAGGAAGATTTGTTCCGCGTGCCGCGCCAGATGGGCGATGGCGGCGAACAGAATTTTTATCTGATCCCCACCGCCGAAGTGCCCGTGACCAACATGGTGCGCGACGAGATCGTGCCGCTGGAGCAGTTGCCGTTGAAGTACGTGGCGCACACGCCATGCTTTCGCAGCGAGGCGGGTTCTTACGGGCGCGATACGCGCGGCATGATCCGCCAGCATCAGTTCGACAAGGTGGAGCTGGTGCAGATCGTCCATCCGGAAAAATCCTATGAAGGGCTGGAAGAGTTGCTCGGCCATGCCGAAGTCATTCTGCAAAAACTCGGCCTGCCGTACCGCGTGGTGAAGCTGTGCAGCGGCGATATGGGCTTCTCCGCTGCGATGACCTACGACATCGAGGTGTGGTTGCCTGCGCAGAATACTTATCGCGAAATTTCTTCCTGCTCCAATTTTGAATCCTTCCAGGCGCGGCGCATGCAGGCGCGCTTCCGCAACGCGCAGGGCAAGCCGGAGCTGCTGCACACATTGAACGGCTCCGGCCTGGCGGTGGGGCGCACGCTGGTGGCGATTTTAGAGAACTATCAGCAGGCCGACGGCAGTGTGCGTATCCCAGAGGTATTGCGCCCCTACATGGGCGGGCTGGAAGCCATCAAGGCGAGTTGATTGTTTTAGCTCCGGCTAAACGCGTCTGCGGGCAACAAACATCTCACAGCAGGAGATATGTGGCGCGTGGGCGCTCGTTACTGCCTGCGCATATGGTAATCAAGCGTCACCAGAATGAGCAGCAGGAACGCCGCATTGGCGTTATGCATGATCACGAGAAAGAGCGGCAGGCTGTAGGCCACGGTTCCGATTCCCAGGGCAATTTGCAGCGTGAGTGCCGCGATCAGCAGCATGCCGCTGCCCCGCATGTTTTCCCGGAACAGGCGGATTCCCAGCCAGGCAAGATAACAGAATACCAGCAGCGCGAAGAAACGGTGTGCCATGTGCAAGGTCTGTTGCACTTCACCCGGTACGAAAGTACCGCCCGGCGCCGCGCTCAACACATGCGACGGATTGAAGGCATCCAGTGACGCGTGCTGCAACCATCCGTCGCAGCCGGACAGGCTGGCGCAACTGGAAGCGGCAAAGTTTGCGCTGACCATGCCGCCCAGTATTATCTGCACCGAGAGCAGTATCAGCCCGAGCACTACCCGGCCACGCAGAGGGGAGGGCGACGCGTGTTGCGGGGCATACCCGAGGTGCAAGCGCCACAGCAGCACCATCATTCCCAGGCCACCCAGCAGGTTGCCGAGCGCAACCGCCGGCAACTGGACATTGTGCGTCCATCGGCCAATCACGGCGAGGAAGGCAGTCAGCCCCAACAATGCCAGCGCAAACACGACATCCCCGGGCGTGATACGGCGGCGCTGCCAGGCGAGTGCGGCAATGGCGAGGACAGTGAAGCCCATGATGCTTGTTGCAATGCGGTGTGTGGTGACTACCCAGCCGGAACGGTGGGGCGCGAATCCGGCCAGGGTGCTTCCGTAACATGCCGGCCAGTCAGCGCACCCCAAGCCGGCGCCGGACAAGCGCATATGCGCGCTGAGCAATACGATCAGCGCCATCAACATGAAGGTCAGCAGCACCAGGCTGCTGAACACGCGCCTGCCGTCAATCATGCGGCTTTGTGAAGCAGGCGCACAGGCTGCTGGCAGGTTTTTGTCGCAGGCAGGAGCATTGGTATATCCGTTATGTGCCGGTCCGGCTACCCTAGAATGCTGCTGAATAAATTGACTGTCTGGGAGGTGATCAGTGCCAGCACCATGATGATGATGAAAAAGACCAGGCCACGGTATTGGAAGCGTCTGCCGTATGCGTTCTCGATGCGGTCAAGCAGCCAGTCCGAGATGAAATAGAGGCCAATGCCGATCAAGGTGTAATAAAGATATGCCATCATTTTTTATGGTCCGTATTCGAGTATGTTGATATTGAAAGAGTTGCAGCCTTGGAGTTTAGCAGTGTGGCAGATTGGGTGCGACTCTCCGCTGGCGAGGGCGCCGTATTGGTATGTGCCAAGCAGGTTATCAGCGAAATATGCTGCACCCCCCTATAACCCGAGTATCCATCCTGCTGCTTCCTTGAGTTCCGCATCGGTCATCTTGCCTTTTTGGGGAGGCATCGGCATGGCGCTCCATGCGCCTGATCCACCCTCGTTTATTTTTTTTATCAGCCTGGCTTCAGCCCCTTTGTCGCCTTTATACTTTGCCGCCACGGATTTATAGGAAGGTCCAACCAGGGGTTTATCCACGGCATGGCAGTAATCCAGGCACCCGCCTTTCTTTACATTTGCCAGCCCATCGGCAAGCACCGGTGAACTGGCGTGACAGGCAATAATTGCCGCAATGATTAAAGTCTTTGTCATAAAATTTGCTGAATTTTGCTTATTGAAAACCCGTAAGGCTGCACGGAAATTATACACCATCAGAACCAGTGCAAAATCCAGAGGCCACAAACTTGAGGAAGCCTTTTAAACTTCCATTGGCCGCATGCCGGAAGCTTGATGAGGTTAACCAACTATCCAGATGGGCTAAAGAAGTTGCGGCGGCGGCCCGACGAAAGTTTGCAACTTCACCAGATCGTTAAGTTCCACCGACTTGTTGCGTATGCTAATCAATCCGATTGCCTGAAAGTGCGATAGCGTGCGGCTGACGGTTTCCAGTTTCATGCCGAGATAACTGCCGATTTCCTGGCGGGTCATGCGCAAATGGAATGAGGTAGGCGAGTAGCCACGTACGGAAAAGCGTTGCGACAGGTTAAGCAGGAATGCCGCCAGGCGTTCTTCTGCGCGCATTGAGCCAAGCAACAGCATGATACCCTGGTCGCGCACTATCTCGCGGCTCAGGATGCGGTGCAGGTGGCGCTGCAGCGAAGGCAACCTGCGGCTGAGTTCCTCCAGCCGGACAAAAGGAATTTCGCATACCTCGCTGTCTTCCAGGGCGATTGCGTCGCAGGCGTGCGAGTCGCTGCTGATGGCATCCATGCCGATGATTTCGCCGGCCATCTGGAACCCGGTAACTTGTTCGCGCCCGTCTTCGTGCAACACCTGGGTCTTGAAAAAACCGGTACGGATGGCGTAAAGGGACTGGAACCGTGCCCCGCTACGGTACAGGTAATCGCCGCGCTGGTACGCGTGCTTCAGGCTGATCAACTCGTCGAGCAGTTCCAGATCGGCGCCGGTGAGCTTGACGGGAAGGCATAACTCGCGCAGGTTGCAGCCGGAACAAGCGACTCTTAACTGGGTCAGTGCGACAGGTTTTTGCACGTCTTTGTTTTATTAGACAATGTGATTATTACCGGGAACAATTATGGCATAGATTTTGACCTACATCAAACGCGTATTATGGCTTGCTAGCATAATCCGATAAGTCTCCGTACCAGTGAAATCGCTATGCCCAAAAAAATTAAAGCAGTTCCGGAATTAGAAGTGGATATGGATTTGATCCGCAGGCTGGACAAGAACGGCCCCCGCTATACTTCCTATCCTACCGCCGACCGTTTCGTCGAGGAATTCAACGCAGATAGCTACCGTAGCTGGGTGGCCAAGCGCGGGATTGGCGGCATCAGCCGCCCGCTGTCGCTATACGTGCACATCCCGTTCTGCAATACATTATGCTTCTACTGCGCTTGCAACAAGATCATCACCAAGGATCGCGGCGAGGCGAAGGATTATGTGCGCTACCTGATCAAGGAGCTGTCCATGCAGGCCGCCCTGCTGGGCGAGGGGCAGCGCGTCGAGCAATTGCATTGGGGCGGCGGCACGCCGACCTTCCTCAGCGACGACCTGATGCGCGAGCTGATGAATGCCACCCGCCAGCATTTCAAGCTGGTGGAGAATGGCGAGTATTCCATCGAAATCGACCCGCGCAAGGTCAGCGACCAGACTATCGCTTTGCTTGGCGAACTGGGCTTTAACCGCATCAGCGTCGGTGTGCAGGATTTCGACCCGCTGGTGCAGCGCGCGGTAAACCGCATCCAGAGCGAGGAGGAGACGCTACAGGTAATCCGCGCGGCGCGCGCCAACGGCTTCAAGTCGGTCAGCATCGACCTGATCTACGGCCTGCCCAAGCAGAACCTGCCGGGCTTCAAGGCCACGCTGGACAAGGTGATTGCCGCCGACCCGGATCGCCTGTCCATTTACAACTATGCGCACATGCCCACCATTTTCAAGCCGCAGCGCCGCATCCACGAAGAGGATCTGCCCGCGCCGCAGACCAAGCTGGATATTCTCAGCCTGGCGGTCAATACCCTGACCGATGCCGGTTATATCTATATCGGCATGGACCACTTCGCCAAACCGGACGACGAACTCGCCGTGGCGCAGCGCCAGGGTCGCCTGCACCGCAACTTCCAGGGGTATTCCACCCATTCCGATTGCGACCTGGTGGCGATAGGGGTGAGTTCCATCGGCAAGATCGGCCCGACCTACAGCCAGAATTACCGCGAGATGGAAGATTATTGCGATGCGCTTGACCGCGATGAACTGCCCATCATGCGCGGCATGGAACTGAATGCCGATGACCTGGTGCGGCGCGCCATCATCCAGGCGTTGATGTGCCATTTCGAGATATCCAAGGAGTCGTTCAACATCGCCTACCTCATTGACTTCGACCGCTACTTTGCCACCGAACTCGGTGAGTTGAAGGAGTACGAGCGCGAAGGGATGCTCAAGCTTACACCGGAATGGATTACGGTCACGCCCAAGGGGCGCATGCTGATCCGCAACATCTGCATGGTGTTCGACAAGTATCTACGCACGAGACAGGAACATGCGCGCTATTCCAAGGTAATATAGCGGCTCGGCTCGAAAAGGATAGTAATGAAACGCGTAGATGATTTCCGCTTGCGCTTTGGCAAGCAGGAACTGGTTCCCATCATGATCGGCGGCATGGGCGTGGACATTTCCACCGCCGAGCTTGCGCTGGAGGTTGCCCGCCTGGGCGGTGTGGGGCACATCTCGGACGCGATGCTGCCCACCGTGACGGACCGGCGCTATGACACCGACTTCGTCAAGGACAAGCTCCAGCAGTACAGGTACAACCTCGACAACGCCGACAAGTCTGCGGTGAAATTCGACCTCGGGCAAATCGCCGAGGCGACGCGCCTGCATGTGAGCCATACCATGCAAGCCAAGCGCGGCGCGGGCATGATCTTCATCAACTGCATGGAAAAACTCACCATGAATGCGCCGCGCGAAACCCTGACGGTGCGCCTGCGCAGCGCGCTGGATGCCGGGATAGACGGCATTACACTGGCCGCCGGGCTGCATCTGGGTTCGTTTGCGCTGATGGAAGACCATCCGCGTTTCCGCGACGCCAGGCTGGGCATCATCGTCTCCTCCTTGCGTGCCCTGCAATTGTTCCTGCGCAAGAACGCCAGGACCAATCGCTTGCCGGATTTCATCGTGGTGGAAGGCCCGCTGGCAGGAGGGCATCTGGGTTTCGGACTGGACTGGGCAAAATACGATTTGCGCACCATCGTGAACGAGATACGCCAGTACCTGCAAGCCGAACATCTGGATATAGCCGTCATCCCTGCCGGAGGAATTTTCACCGGCAGCGATGCTGTATCCTTCCTCGAGGAAGGCGCGGCGGCAGTGCAAGTGGCAACCCGCTTCACCGTGGCGCGCGAATGCGGCTTGCCGCAGGACGTGATGCAGGAATATTTCAAGGCCGGCGAAGACGACATCGAGGTCAACACCTCATCCCCTACCGGCTACCCGATGCGCATGCTGAAAAGCAGCCCCTCGACAGGCTCGGGCATACGCCCCGGCTGCGAATCGTATGGCTACCTGCTGGACGCGAACGGAAACTGCTCCTACATCGACGCATACAACCGCGAAGTGGCGGCGCACCCCGACGCGAAAAATATCTCCGTGAGGGACAAGACCTGTTTGTGCACCCACATGCGCAACTTCAAATGCTGGACCTGCGGCCACTACACCTATCGCCTCAAGGACACCACGCGCCGTTTGGCGGACGGACGCTACCAGGTTCTCAGCGCCGAGCACATCTTCCGCGACTACCAGTTCAGCACCGACAACAAGATCGCGCTGCCGGATTAGCGGGTGTCGAGAGCGGTGCCGTTTTTAATGGGAGTGGTTGCCATGTTCGCTCTTGCGTGACGCTTTAGGATCAACGTGAAATTAACATCTCGGCTTATGCGGCAACCTCTGCCAGCATATCCGGCGTTTTTGCCTTTGTAACAACGAACTTGCCCCTCAGTTCAAACACTAGACCCCACAAACAATGACCGCCATCGTCCGCGCACTGCAAGCCGACATCACCACGCTGTCCGTTGATGCCATCGTCAACGCCGCGAATTCCTCATTGCTTGGCGGGGGCGGCGTTGACGGCGCCATCCATCGCGCAGCCGGGCCGGAACTTGTGCAGGAGTGCCGCCTGCTCGGCGGTTGCGAGGTCGGCGAAGCCAGGCTCACCAAAGGCTACCGCCTGCCTGCGCGGTTCGTCATCCACACGGTCGGGCCTGTCTGGCACGGCGGCGCGGATGGCGAGCCGGAGTTGCTGGCCTCCTGCTACCGCAACTCTCTCGCGCTGGCCGCGGGCAAGGGTGCGCGCAGCATCGCGTTCCCCGGCATCAGCACGGGCGTTTACGGCTACCCCATCGGGCTTGCCGCCGCTGTCGCGGTCAGCGCCGTGTCGTCTGCGCTGGCGCAGTACGGTTCCATTCGGGAGGTGATTTTTTGCTGCTTCTCGGCCGGTGACCTCGCGGTGTACCAGAGGCTGCTCGGGGAGAAATGATGCGCCTTCCGGGAAGGTGCTCATAGGGGCATGAGGCAAAACCACGTTCTGCGAACGTGGCTTGTTTACGATTTCTTGAATCGCTTCGCGATCAGCACTGCATTGCTGCCGCCAAAGGCAAATGAATTCGACATCACCGCATCCAGTGCGACATCATGCCGCCCCGCATTGGGCACGTAATCCAGGTCGCACTCCGGGTCGGGATGGTGCAGGTTGATGGTGGGCGGGATGGCGTTGTGTTGCAGCGCCAATACGGCGGCCATGAATTCCACCGCGCCGGTCGCGCCCATCAGGTGGCCGTGCATGGATTTGGTGGAGCTGACCGGCACACGGTGGGCGTAGTCGCCGAAGGCCTGCTTGATTGCCCTGGTTTCCTCGATGTCGCCAGCCAACGTGGCGGTGCCGTGCGCGTTGATGTAGTGGATGTCCTGCGGCTGCATGGCTGCATCGCGCAGCGCGTTGAGCATGGCGCGTGTTTGCCCGGCGGCATCCGGCCTGGTGATGTGGCTGGCATCCGACGAGCAGTCATAACCCGCGATTTCGGCATAGATGCGCGCGCCGCGCCGGATGGCGCGTTGCGCCTCTTCCAGCACCAGCACTGCCGCACCCTCGCCCAGCACCAGGCCGGTGCGGTCTCTGGCGAAGGGCTTGCATGAGGCGGCAGGGTCGGCGGCATCTTCCAGCGCCAGCGTGCGCAGCGCTTCCCATGCCTTGATCGGGCCGTAGCTGAGCATGGCTTCCGAGCCGCCCGCCAGCATGACGTCGGCACAGCCATGCTGGATCTTGCGGTATGCCTCGCCGATGGCGATGGCAGACGACGAGCAGGCCGTGGAATAAGTGATATTGGGCCCTTGCAGGCGGTAGGCGAGCGACAGGTGCGAGGCCGCCGCATTGTTCATCGCCAGCAGCACGCTCAATGGCTTGATGCGCGGGTTGTCGCGCTGGAACACTTCGATGTAACCTTCTTCCACCGTGCCGGCGCCGCCCATGCCGGTGCCCATATAGACTCCGGCGCGCGGCTGTTCATGCTCCGCCAGTTCGAGCGCCGCATCCTGCACCGCCTGTTCCGCCGCGACCAGGGCAAACTGGCTGAAGCGCTCGATACCGGAAAGTTTTATTTTGGAGAAATGATCGGCAGGGTTGTACCCCGGCACCTGTGCGGCAATGCGAATGGAGAGTTTCTCGGCGAAATCGGCTTGCAGGCGCTGGATGCCGGAGCGGCCAGCCATCAGGTTGCCGAAGAATTCAGCGGGATTTTTGCCGGACGGGGAAATGATGCCCAGCCCGGTGATGACAACGCGACGGGTCATGGCGGGGTGCGGCGCTCAGGGAACGGCTTTTTGCTCCGCCACCATGCGCTCGACGATGTTGGCGATATCCTGGATGGTCTTGATCTCGACGCGTTCATCCGGCAGCTTGATATGGAACTCATCCTCGAGGTTGAACATGAATTCGATCACCGACAGCGAGTCCAGCCCGAGCGTTTCAAGCTGCGCGTCGGGAGTGAGGCTTTCTTCTTTCAGTTCAAACTGCTCCGCCATCATGCGCTGTATGGTTTGCAATATGCTCATTGTATTGTGCGTGTCGGGTAGTTGCGCCTCAGGCGGCGTGTACGAGGCTTAAACGTGGTACGGATGATACCACGGGCGGCCCGTCTTTTTCCGGGAGAGGCGTACCCCTCCCGCTGAGGCTGTCGAAAAATTTGATGGTTTCGTCGGCCACCAGTTCGCGCTCGTTGTCCAATGTGATCATGTGGTAGCTGTCGTGCAACATGATCTTGTGCACCTTGCCGGACCCGATATGGGTAACGACAAAATCGGCGCTGCGCGGCGTTGAAACATCATCCTCCACGGCATGGATGACGAGCGCGGGCGCAGTCACCTTGTGCAGGTTGCGCTTGACTGCCTTGATCAACAGCTCAGCCTCGTGAATGGCCGGCAGCGTCAGCCTGGAAGCCCCGGCGATGGAGGAGGTCTTGTGGTTCATCTCGCGCGCCACCCAGCGGCGCAACTGCTCGTTCTTCAGCCCGAACGGCTCGCGTTCGCGGTAGGCGTAGAGGTAGCGGAACGGCGTGTAGTAGCCGAACGGCAGCATGAAACGGTACCACGGGATGCTCCAGCCATCATAGAACAGGGTGGTGGCAAGCAGCGACAGGCCGCTGATTTCCGCGCTGGCTTCCTCCGCCACACTCAGCGCCAGCACGGCGCCGATGCACAAACCGCCGATGGCAACCGTCTTGTACTGGCGTTTCATGTCGCGCAACTCGAGCAGCACCTGGTTGCGCCAATCGCGCCACGGCGTCACCGAGTGCGCGTTATCCCCCTCGGTGTAGCCATAGCCCTTGAAGTGCGGCACGCGCACGGTATATCCCGCCTTGTGCAGGCGCTTGGCAAACGCCTGCATTTCAGCGGGTACGCCTTGCAGTCCATGCACCAGCAGGACGGCATGTTCTCCGGCAATCAGTTCAAGCTGCTTCATGGTGACAGGGTTGAAATAAGTTGTATGAATTCAAGTTGGGTTTGACTATGTAGCCAAACCATAGGTTCGATTAAAACGCGGCATTATATCAATAATCTGCATTGCCATTCCGCCAAGTTGCAGGCTATTCCGTCGCCTGCGGTATAATCCGGCGTGCTTGAAAACTTTAAGGGGGCTGTATGCCGGAGCAGTTGAACAAGCAGGAAGTCGCCATGCTGCGCGAGGAGATGGAGATGCTGATGAGGGAGCGGGCGGGCCTGCTGAAGGCAGTAGGCGCCGCCGCCGTGCTGGTGGCCAATACCGATGGCCGCGATTTGCCTGCGGAAGCCGCAGAAGCGGCAGAAATGCTTTCAAAGCTGGTAAACGAACTGCCCGAGGAAACACTGCTTGAAGCGCTCGAAAGCGTACATGCCGAGCCCGGACCGGGTGACATGGAAAATTCCTGATAATCGTCATCTAACCCGAATGGAACAAAAATTAGGCCTGGTCCTGTCCGGTGGCGGCGCGCGTGCCGCTTATCAGGTGGGTGTGCTAAGGGCAATTGCAGAACTCATTCCGCGCCACGCGCATAATCCGTTTCACATCATTTGCGGCACATCGGCAGGCGCGCTCAATGCGGCCACGCTGGCGGTGAATGCGGGAAATTTCCGCAAGGGCGTGCAATATCTCACCAACATATGGAAGGGTTTTCAGGTCGGCGATATTTACCGTTCCGACCCGGTTGGCGTATTCAATAACAGTGCGCGCTGGCTCGCCGGTTTGGTGCTTGGCGCGATGGGCATTAACAAGTTGAGCCGGGTATCGCTGCTGGATAATGCGCCGCTGGTGGATCTGCTGAACAAAACCCTGCCGTGCGAAAAAATCCAGGAAAGCATAGATGCCGGGCTGCTGTATGCGTTGAGCATCACCGCTTCCGGTTATGGTTCGGGACAGTCGGTAACCTTCTATCAGGGTATGAGTGATATCCAGCCATGGCAGCGTGCACGCCGCCTGGGTACGCCTGCCAAAATAGATGCCATGCATCTGTTGGCATCCTCGGCCATTCCGTTCATCTTTCCGGCAGTGCATATAAACCGCGAATATTTTGGCGACGGTTCGATGCGCCAGATCGCGCCGATCAGTTCGGCGCTGCACTTGGGGGCGAGCCGTGTATTGATCATCGGTCTCGGCCAGGGCGGCCCGGATCGGCCCAGGCATATGCAGATGGGCGAATATCCTTCCCTGGCGCATATTGCCGGCCACGCGCTGAACAGTATTTTTCTCGACAGCATGGAAGTCGACCTGGAGCGTTTGCGGCGCATCAACCGCACCGTCAGCATGATGCCCGAAGATATCAGGCAGGCAGTCAGCCTGCGCCACGTCGATGTGCTGTTAATTGAACCCAGCCAGCCTATTGACGGGATTGCCGAGCGTTATGCCCACCGCCTGCCATGGACCATCCGCCTCCTGCTGCGCGGGGTGGGCGCAATGCGGCGGAGCGGAGCGAACCTGGTGAGCTACCTGCTGTTCGACAAGGGATTCTGCCGTGCACTGATCGAACTGGGCTATCAGGACGCCTTGAAGCGCAAGGAGGAAATCCTGGCTTTTCTCGACCATGAGCAAGAGGTACGGGCGGCAGACAACCTGCCGCAGTGAAACCCTATGGACACCCATCAACAGGAGACCCCCGGTGCGTTGACCTTCGTCCTGTTGCGTTTGCTGGCGGACGGGGAGTTCCATTCCGGCGAGGCGCTGGCCAGGCAACTGGGAATATCGCGCAGCGGTGTGAACAATATGCTGCGCGGGGTGAACGGGTATGGCCTGACGCTATACCGCGTGCGCGGCCGCGGCTATTGCCTGGCCAATCCTCCGCAATGGCTGGATGCTGCGCGCATTGGCAAACACCTGGGCGCACACGGCAAAAACTTCCAGGTCAAGATTGTTGACAGTTCACCCTCCAGCAATACCTTGCTGTTGCAGCAAGCCGCACTGGGTGCACCCACCGGCAGCGTGCTGGCGGTGGAATGGCAAAGCGGCGGACGCGGACGCATGGGGCGCACATGGCACTCCGGCCTGGGTAATGCGCTCACCTTTTCGTTGTTGTGGCGCTTTGAATGCGGCCTGTCATCCCTGTCCGGTTTGAGTCTGGCGGTTGGCATAGCGCTGATGCGCGCCTTGCGTGCGCTGGGCATCGAGAGCGCGCACCTGAAATGGCCGAATGACGTGCTCTGCGTACACGGGAAACTGGCCGGCATCCTGGTCGAGGCACAAGGCGATATGCTGGGGCCGAGCGTAGTTGTAATTGGTATCGGCCTGAACCTGTCCTTGCCCCAGCCGGTGCGGCGGCAAATTGAACAGCCTGTGGCCAGCCTGGCGGACGTGACCGCTACGGTGCCGGAACGCAACCTGCTGTTTGCGGTATTATTGCGCGAATTGCACGGCGTGTTGCACGAGTTCGGCACACACGGTTTTTCCGCATTGCGTGCAGAGTGGGAAGGCTATCATGGCATGCAGGGCCAGCCGGTACAATTACTGCTGCCCACCGGCAACAGTGTGGCGGGCACCGTTCGCGGAGTGGCTATGGACGGCTCGCTGGAACTGGATACTGCGCAAGGGCAAATGAAATTCAATGTGGGTGAAGTCAGCTTGCGGGGCAGGTCATGAAAGCGCTGCTGATCGACATCGGGAACAGCCGCATTAAATGGGTGTTGGCGGAAGGCGGCTTGTGGCTGAAACAGGGAGTGGCAGACCGCACCGAATGGATTGCCTTGCAGCATGCGTTTGCGGGCTTGCCGTCACCCCATAAGGTCCTCGTATCCAATGTTGCCGGGGGCGAGGCCGCGCAACATGCGTATGCAGCCTGTGCCGCTTGGGGCTGCCCGGTCGAGATCATCTCGGCCAAAGTTGGGCAGTGCGGCGTGCGCAACAATTATGAACGGCCCGCCAGCCTCGGCAGCGACCGCTGGGCAGCGCTCATCGCGGCCTGGCATCAGGAGCATGCGGCATGCCTGGTGGTGAACTGCGGGACGGCGACGACGGTGGATGCGCTGTCGGCTAATGGCGAATTTCTCGGTGGCCTGATATTGCCGGGCATGGACATGATGCGGCACAGCCTGGCCGCAGGCACCGCGCAACTGGAAACGGAAAAAGGAAACTGGCGCGAGTTTCCGCGCAACACCGCCGATGCCATATTCAGCGGAGCGGTGCAGGCCACCGTGGGCGCCATCCGCCAGCAGCACGGCCTGCTCGGCGTACCCGGCGCACGCTGCCTGCTGGGCGGCGGCGCCGCAGACTACGTGCAGCCACAGCTTGAACTGCCGCTGGTGCGGGTGGACAACATGGTGCTGCATGGCTTGCAGATAATCGCACAGGAACCGTGACAACAAATGGCGACATGGTAAAAACGGAGGCATGATGAAGTGGTTATTCTGGTTACTGCTGCTGGTTAGCCTGTTATTTTTTGCGTTCATGCAATGGGGCGGGAAACTGATGGGCGATGGCAGAAACATGCAGCCCCAGCAGGCGCTTAATGCGGAAAAAATTGTCCTGCTGAAGACGCTGCCGGTTTTGCCAGCCCCGGCTTCATCGCCTTCTGTCGCGCCGATCCCGGCCCAGCCGGCCTGTATGGAGTGGGGAGAGTTTTCCGGCGGTGATCTTGCGCGTGCAGCCGCAGCCCTGGACGCATTAAAGCTGGGTGACAGGCTCACACAGCGGCAGGTTGAACACGCCAGCGGCTACTGGGTGTATATACCGCCACGCAGCGACCGCGCCGAGGCAGACAAGAAAATCGCCCAACTCAATGCGCTTGGAGTGAAAGATCATTTTGTCGTGCAGGAAGCGGGGAAATGGCGGAACGCTATTTCGTTGGGCGTATTCAAGACTGAAGACGCGGCGCAGAAATTCCTGGAAAGCATCAAAGGCAAAGGTGTGAGATCCGCCATAGCAGGCGAACGCATGAGCAAGCTCGCGTTCACGGTGTTCGTGCTGAAAAACCCGGATGCGGGAATTGCCGCAAGGGTAGAGGAATTGCATAATGAATTTGCTGGCAGCGAGTTAAGAAAGGCGGCTTGCGACTGACCCCCAGTCCATGCGTTCACGGCACGCTATGATTGACAAAAGGCAGTTAAATCTGGAGAATGCCGCCCTCTTCATGAGACGCTTGGTGATATAGCTCAGGTGGTTAGAGCGCAGCACTCATAACGCTGAGGTCGGTGGTTCAAATCCACCTATCACCACCAAATGCAGTAAAGGAAGCCCCGTTAACCGGGGCTTTTTTTATTCCAGGCTCAGTAAACACGCGCCGTCCAGTCATGTGTGTGCTGTGCATTACAGGACTCCAGATTCCACCACATAACGCACATAGAACAGGTTAACTTTGTGCGTACGTAGCGCCTCCAGAAACTTGTCAGCCAATACCCCATCCAGAACGAACTCCACTTGCACTGGCAACTCACCCGCAAGCTCAAAAAAAGACTCGTCATGCAGGCGGCCATGCCTGCCAAAGCCCGCAATGGCACGAAACACGGAGCCTCCTGGCACACCGAGTTTCCTGGCTTCTTCCAGCAGCCATTCATGGAGTAGTGTGCCGTTATGGCGCTGCTTTTCCGTGGCGTAGAATTTGAGATAAACGTTCTGCATACATTCCCTCCGTTGCTCCTTTTTCGGTACGGTTGATGAAAATCAGCGGCTGTACTTTGCTGTAAAGCTTGCCTTGCCTATCCTGTTCGCATTGATCATGAACCCTATCAGGGCGGCGCTGGCATCGGCAGCCGCATCAATCTTTTCCGTCTTGAGCGCATGTACGGTGAAGATGTAGCGGTGCGGCTTGTCTCCCGCCGGCGGGCAAGCGCCGCCAAAACCGGGAGCACCGAAATCCGTGCGCCCCTGCACGGCTTCCTTGGGCATCAGTGCACCGGATGCATCACCGGCTCCCTCGGCCAGCTCGTGCACATCTGCGGGAATGTTATACACCACCCAATGCCACCAGCCCGATCCTGTCGGCGCATCGGGGTCATACACGGTGAGGGCGAAACTCTTCGTGTCTTTCGGTGCGCCGCTCCACTTGAGCGCCGGAGAAATATTCTTTCCGCTACAGCCGAATCCATTGAACACCTGATTCTGGGTGAGGATTGAATTTGGCTTGACGGTCGGGCTTGAAAGTGTGAAACCAGCAGCATTTGCGGCGATGATGTAGCCGAAGAACAGGATACAGAAAGTGAGGATGGATTTTTGAAACATGTTGGGCTCCTTGGGCAAGAATGGGACTTTAACCAGAGTTATACGGTGTGCGCTAGCCATTGGCCGATAGCGGTGTCATGAGGCACACCGGCGCACCCATTGGATCGGCAAGCAAACATGCGCGGCCAACACCCGGAACGTCCTGCGGCGGCTCTATCACTGTGCCGCCCAGCTCGATGACACGGGAGGCGCAGGCATCAACATCGGCGACGGCAATGAAAGCTTGCCACCAGGATGGGCGAGACTGTGAAAAATCGGTGGTCGGATTCATCATGCCGCCGACATCTCTGCCGTTGTTCTGGAACAGCGTATAGAGGCCGAACGGGCCG
>JAQTOM010000019.1:19489-25207 GCA_028713345.1 Gallionellaceae bacterium
CGGGCTGCTGCCAATACCGCGCATGGCTCTTGCGGTAACGTTCGACACTGAAATCCTGCGCATCCATGTTCACGATGATCGCGCCGTCCTCATCCGAGCGCAGCAGCTCGCTGCCTGCCGCGCGGTAACGTTCGACCACTTCTTCCTTGGGGTGGCCGAAGCGGTTGCGGTAACCTGCGGCGAATACGGTGTAGCGCGGATGCACCGCTTCCACAAACGGCTCAATGGATGAGGTCTTGCTGCCGTGGTGCGGCACCAGCAGCAGGGTGGCGGGCAACTTGTCGGCGTGCTGCTTCAGCAGGCGCCATTCGGAATCTTTTTCGATGTCGGCGGCGAGCAGCACGCTGTGTTTGCCCGCACTGATGCGCAGCACGCAGCCGCGATTATTCTTGCTGATTTTTTCTTCTGCATAGCTTGCGCGCGACGGGTGCAGCACTTCGAAACGCACACCATCCCAATCCCAGTTCTGGCCATCGGCGCAGCGGATTAATCCCCCACCCCCAGCCTTTCCCCCAGCCCCTACACCCGCAAGGAGTACGCCGGTGGGTGCCCCGCTGCTACTCAGCGACCCTTCCGCAGCCCCGGAGGGAGAGGGGAGGAATGCATGCAGGATGGGGCTGTCACCGGACAGCGAGGAAGACAGCCAGCCAACCGGCATGGCCTGGATTACAGACAGCGCGCCGCCGGTGTGGTCGGTGTCGTCGTGCGTGAGCATCAGACCGTCGAGCCGGGCGATGCCCTGCGCGCGCAACGAGGGCACCAGGATGCGGTTGCCGCTGTCGGCCTCGCCGTTGAAATCCGGCCCGGTGTCGTAGAGCAGGGCGTGGTCGTGTGTCTGTGCGGCGACCGCCATGCCTTGCCCGACATCGAAGATGATGAGGTGCAGGGTGCCGGGCAGCGGGGCAGGGGGGAGCACGAGGAACATCGGCAGCATGACGATCAGACCCAGCCAGCGCGCCGGAAAGCCGCGCGGCAGCAGGCACCACAGCGCGCCAAGCATGCCCAGTGCGATACTCCATGCGGGCGGCGCATGCTGCGTCCACACCGCATCCGGCAGTTGGTTCAGCCACTCCAGTGCGACCATGCACACGCGCATGGACTGATGGGCGAGATGCAGAATCCAGTCGAACGGCAGCAGTGCGCCGAGCAGGGTGAGCGGCACCACCACGAACTCCACCAGCGGAATGGCGAAGGCGTTGGCAATGGGTGACACCAGCGACACCTGCTGGAACAGCGCCAGCAGCGGCGGAATCAGGCCGATCATCATGGCCCATTGCACGCGGCCATACTCTATGAGCCAGTGCTGTTGACGCAAGCGGTGCGCGGTCACATAAAAAATCAGCGCCACCGCGCCGAACGACAGCCAGAATCCCGGCGACAGCACCGCCCACGGATCGAGCAGCAGCACCACCAGCAAGGCGGCGGCGAGGATTTGCGAGGCGGCTACCGTGCGCGACAGCCACAGCGCGGCGGCGATGGTGGCCAGCATGTACACGGTGCGCTGCGCCGGTACGGAATAGCCCGACAGCAGCGTGTAGGCCAGGGCCACCAGCAGCCCGGCAACGGCTGCGGCCTTGCGCGCGGGCAGGCGCAGGGTGAGGTGCACGCTGCGCCGCCACAGCGCATAGGTTAGGGCAAAAGCCAGCCCGGCCAGCATGGTGATGTGCAGACCGGAAATGCTCATCAGATGGTTGACTCCGGTGCGCGTGAATACCTGCCACTGCGCGGCAGGGATGCTGCCCTGGTCGCCGATGGCGAGGGCGCTCAGCACTCCGGTATAAGGCGCAGCGCCCAGCGTGCGCTGGAAATGCTCGCGCACGGCTTCGCGCATCTGCTCGATGAAATATCCCGGTGCAACGACCCACTCATCCAGCCGCCGGTTATCGCCCTTGCCATGCACATAGCCCGCCGCGCGCAGGTTGCGTTCCAGCGCCCAGGCCTCGAAATCGAAGTTGTGGGGGTTGCTCGTGCCATGCGGTTGCTTCAGGCGCACCGTGAGCTGCCAGCGTTCTCCGGCATGCAGCGCCAGTGCTTCATCTTCCTCGTTGATATAAGTGGAGAGCAGCAGATGGTGTGGAACATGAACATCCTGGGTGGTGACACGCTCGACATCGAAGGCAAAGCTCAGCCCGCGCTCGTGTTGTCTCGGCATCTCCGCCACCACGCCCACCACTTCGATGTCCTTGCCTTGCCATGCAGCGGGTAATTCATCGGCCAAACGTTGCTGTGCCACCCATGCGGCGTAGAAAAAGCCGCATGCGGCAGCCAGTACGGTCAGCAGCAGTGCGCGCGTGATACGCCGCCACGGCACACGGCGCGGCAACCATAGAACGGGAAGGAGTGCGAGGAGCAGCCATGCCCAGCGCATGCCGGGCAGCACCGCCTGCTGTTGCAGCAGCCATACTCCGGATACAAACGCCAGTATGCTGCTGCGCATGATTTTCTTAACGCCGCCGCATGAGCTTGAACAATTCGAACCAGAGCACGCTGCACAGTCCGGCAGCGGCACACAGCGCGAATTGCCGTGGCGTGATCAGCCCGAAGTGGAATACCTCGCGCAGGAAGGGCTGGGTCAGTGCCAGTAGCAGGAAGGTGAAGGCGCCGCCCGTTACCCACCACAGCGCCGGGTTGCGGTTATTGAATGTGCCCAGGATGGTGTGTTGCCAGGAACGGTTGACCAGGATCAGCCCGAGGTTGCCGAAGATCAGCGTGGAAAAAGCCAGCGCGCGCGCTTCCGCTTCCATTGCGCCGTGGTGCAGCATATAGCCCAGCACCGCGAGCGCGGCCAGCAGCACCAGCATCCCTTGCAGCAGGCTGAGCGCAACGGTGAGGGTGTCGAACATGGGTCTTTCCGGGTTGCGCGGCGGGCGCTGCATCACGTTGCGATCCGCCGGTTCCGCTTCGAACACGATAGAGCAGGAGGGGCCGATGATCATTTCCAGAAACACGATGTGCACCGGCGCGAATACCGGCGGCCAGCCGAGCAGCAGGGGGATCAGCGCCAGGCCGACGATGGGGATATGCACGGCAAGGGCGTAGGCCATCGCCTTGTGCAGATTGTCGAAGATGCCGCGCCCCAGGCGCACGGCGCGCACGATGGTGGCAAAGTCGTCGTCCAGCAGCACCAGCGCTGCCGCTTCGCGCGCCACATCGGTGCCGCGCGCACCCATGGCGATGCCGATGTGCGCGGCTTTCAGCGCGGGGGCGTCGTTTACCCCGTCACCGGTCATCGCCACCACTTCGCCGCCTGCCTTGAGCGCGTTCACCAGGCGCAGTTTCTGCTCCGGCACCATGCGCGCAAAAATGTTGCTGTGGCGGATGCGCTCGCGCAGCGTTGCGTCCTCCATCGAGCCGAGTTCGGAACCGCTGATGATGCCGCCGCTGCCTGTGTCCAGGCCGATCTGTCCGGCAATTGCCGCCGCCGTGGCGGGATAGTCGCCGGTAATCATCACCACGCGGATGCCTGCCGTAGCGCATTCCCTGAGTGCGGGGGCGACGGTGGGACGCACCGGGTCGGCCAGCCCGATCAGGCCCAGAAATTCGAAATCGAAATCATGCTGGAAGTCCGGCCATGCTTTTCCGTAGTAGCCGGCCTTGGCCACGCCCAGCACGCGCATGCCCTGCGCGGCCAGCGTGTTGACCTGTTCGTCCAGCGTAGCGAGTTGCTGTTCGTTCATGTGGCACAGGTCGGCTATGGCTTCCGGCGCACCTTTTGCCGCCACCACGTATTCATCGCGGTCGCGCGCCTGCCACACATGGGAAAGCGCGAGCAGCTCCGGCGACAGCGAATATTCGTGCGCCAGCACCCAGTCGCGATGGATGTGCTCGGTGGCGGCCAGATGGCGCGCGCCGAGCGCGTGGATGGCTTTTTCCATCGGGTCGAACGGCGTGGTCTCGCTGGCGAGAATGCCGAACTCAAGCAACTCGTGGAATGCCTCGGGCAGCGGGGTGGGCGCTGTATCCGCCACAAACGATGCGCCTCCCGCGATCATTTGCTGCACCGCCATGCGGTTGAGGGTGAGCGTGCCGGTCTTGTCCACGCACAGCACGGTGGCCGAGCCGAGCGCTTCCACCGTGGGCACGCGGCGGGTGAGCACGCGATGTCTGGAAATGCGCCATGCGCCCATCGCCAGGAACACGGTCAGGATTACCGGATATTCTTCCGGCAGGATGGACATCGCCAGCGTGATACCCGTCAGCAGCCCATGCAGCCAGTCGCCACGGGTGAGGCCGTAAATAACCATCAGCAGCAGGCTCAGCAGTACGCCGATGATGGCGAGCCTGCGCACCAGCCTGCCGACTTCTTTCTGCAACGGTGTGGCCTCGGTAGCCTGTTCCTGCAAGGCCTTGCCGATCTTGCCGATTTCGCTGCGTTGCCCGGTTGCCAGCACGCGCGCCATGCCGCGTCCTTGCACCACCAGCGTAGCGGAGTAAACGAAGGGCAGGTCATCTCCGCCCGGTGGAGTCGGCCCGATGGCATCCGGCTGCGCGATCTTGCGCACCGCCACCGATTCTCCGGTGAGCAGCGATTCATCCGCCGCAAAATCGTTGCAGGAAATCAATGCCGCATCTGCCGGGACGCGGTCGCCTTCAGATAAAACCAGAATGTCGCCGCGCACCACTTCACGTCCGGCAATGCGCTGCTCGATGCCGTCGCGCACTACCAGCGCACGCGGACTGGTGAGGTCGCGCAACGCTTCCAGCACCCGTTCCGTCTTGTATTCCTGATAGATGGTGATGCCCATCACCACGCACACGAAACCCAGCAGCATCAGCGCATCGCTGACATCGCCGAGCAGCAGATAGATCGCGCCCGCCGCCACCAGCAGCAGGAACATCGGCTCGCGCACCACCTCCAGCGCGATACCGGGCAGGTTGCGCTGCCCGGTGGCGGGCAGTTCGTTCGCTCCCTCGGCGCACAGGCGAGCCTGCGCTTCGGCTTGCGACAGGCCGCGCAGTTCAGATGGATCGGGTGTTGCCTGGCTCACATGCAATCTTCCATTTCAATTAGGACTGGTATATTCAATATAATCCGGTAACCTGTGCACCTGAATGATGCCGTAAACGAGTAACCCGTGCCGAAAAAATATTTCAAGAAATTTTTGCCCAGCCACGAGACGGTGAAGCAAAGCCGCTGGATACGCCCTTTCGGCGCATGGCTGCACCACCCCAATCTGTGGCATCTGCATCGCCGTTCGGTGGCGGGCGGGGTGGCCATCGGCATGTTCTGCGGCCTGATTCCCGGCCCGTTCCAGATGATAGGCGCGGCATTGCTGGCGGTGTTGTTCCGTGCCAACCTGCCGGTAGCGATGTTCACCACGCTTTATACTAACCCGATCACCATCGTCCCGCTGTACGTACTGGCGTACGAACTCGGCGCGTTTGTTACCGGGCAGCACAATGAACTATCGGCAATACATTTTGCATTGCCGGAAATGAGTTGGGGTAATTGGTACGCCGTCTTGTCCGGCTGGATTATTTCATTGGGCAAACCGTTTGCAGTCGGCCTGCCGCTGCTGGCGGTCATTCTTGCGGTCATTGGCTATTTTGCCGTGCGCATGCTGTGGTATGCGATGGTGGTATGGGAATGGCGCAGACGGGCGGCACGGCGTCGAAGAAGTCTGTAATTCCGGATTGGCAAGTTTCACATCATTATGCTTGAAGCTGCGAACAACCAGGAGGCGGGTGTGCTTGAAATTAAGTAACCACCTCTTTGAG
>JAQTOM010000019.1:25307-27607 GCA_028713345.1 Gallionellaceae bacterium
TAACTTGCTGCGCAAGTTAGCCTACGCCGAAACCCGACCTTCACAGCGCTGGTACAAGAAGCATAATTTAATTGCTAGCGCACCACTTCTTTTAACTGTTCCAGTATGGCCGGGTTTTCCAGCGTGGAAACATCCTGCGTGATCTCATCTCCCTTGGCGATGGAGCGTAGCAGGCGGCGCATGATCTTGCCGGAGCGGGTCTTGGGCAGGTTGTCGCCGAAGCGGATTTCTTCCGGCTTGGCAATCGGCCCGAGTTCCTTGCTCACCCAGTTGCGCAGGTCTTCCACAAGCTGTCTGGCCGCGGCGGCATCCTGCGGACGCGCTCCTTTCAATACCACGAAGGCGACTACCGCTTCGCCCTTGATCTCGTGCGGCTTGCCCACCACCGCGGCTTCCGCCACCAGCGGATTGGACGCCAGCGCCGATTCGATCTCCATGGTACCCAGGCGATGGCCGGATACTTTCAGCACGTCGTCAATGCGCCCCATGATCCAGAAATAGCCATCCGCATCCCGGTGCGAGGAATCGCCTGCCAGATAGGCACCCTGCATTTCTTCCGGAAAATATCCATTTCTGAAACGCTCGGGGTCGCCCCAGATGGTGCGAATCTGCGATGGGAACGAGCGCTTGATTACCAGGAAGCCGCCTTGCTGGCCTTGCACTTCGTGGCCCGCCTCGTCCACGATGGCGGCCATGATGCCGGGCAGTGGCAGGGTACAGGAGCCGGGTTTGATCGGCATGGCGCCGGGCAACGGTGCAATCATGTGGCAGCCGGTTTCGGTTTGCCACCAGGTATCCACGATGGGGCAGCGCGATTGCCCGACCACGGTGTAATACCACATCCAGGCTTCCGGGTTGATCGGCTCGCCCACCGTGCCGAGCAGGCGCAGGCTGGAAAGGTCGTATTGTCTGGGCAGATCAACGCCCAGTTTGATCAGCGAGCGGATGGCGGTCGGTGCGGTGTAGAAAATGCTGACCTTGTGCTGCTGGATCATTTTCCAGAAGCGTCCCGCATCCGGCCAGGTGGGGATGCCTTCAAACACCACCTCGGTGCCGCCGATTGCCAGCGGGCCATAGGTGACGTAGCTGTGGCCGGTGACCCAGCCGACATCGGCGGTGCACCAGAAAATATCCGCTGGCTTGTAGTCGAATACCCATTGCATGGTCACGATGCAACCCAGCAGATAGCCGGCGCTGGAATGCTGCACGCCTTTGGGCTTGCCGGTGGAGCCGGAGGTGTACAGGATAAACAGCGGATGTTCCGCGCTCACCCATTCCGGTTCGCAGGTTGATGCCTGCCCGGCAATCGCGTCGTGCCACCATACATCGTGTTTCGCGTTCCATATCACCTCGCTGCCTGCGCGCTTATACACGATCACGCTGTGCACCGCATCGCAACCGCCCAGGGCGAGAGCCTCGTCCACGGCGGGTTTCAGCGCCATCTCCTTGCCGCCGCGTATCTGCGCATCGGCGGTGATGACGGCATGGGCCTGTGCATCCACGATGCGCTCATGCAGGCTCTTGGACGAGAAGCCGCCGAACACCACTGAGTGAATCGCGCCGATGCGTGCGCACGCCTGCATCGCCACGACCACCTCGATGCTCATCGGCATGTAAATCACCACGCGGTCGCCCTTCCTGATGTTGCGCGACTTCAACGCATTGGCGAATTGGCATACACGGGCATGCAATTCGCGGTAACTTGCCTGGGTAACCTTGCCGTCGTCCGCCTCGAAAATGATTGCGGTCTTTTCCGCTTGCGTCGCCAGATGCTTGTCCAGGCAGTTGTAAGAGACGTTCATCTCGCCGTCCTCAAACCACTTGAAGAACGGTGCGTTGCTCTCATCCAGCACTTTGCTGAACGGCTTGTGCCACAGGATGTGCTCGCGCGCCAGCCTGGCCCAATATCCCTCGTAATCCTGTTCGGCCGCCTGGCACAGTGCTTTATAACCCGCCATGCCGGGAACATTGGCTTGTTGCACGAAGGCAGCGGAAGGCTGGAAAACCCGGTTCTCGTGCAGGACGGATTCAATACTGGTAGGCATGTGGCTTCCTCTGAATGGTCAAGGCGTTGGGTACGGCGGATGAATGTAAATTTTTTTGCAAGTGCCGTCAATATAATTGGCTGGCGGACTGCGCAGCTATGTGAAACAGGAAGTGGTTGTTGGAAAATTTGACAAATTGGCCAATATGCCTAAAATCCGCCCCTCGGTTTTTCAATTTGGGTTGTTAGCTCAGCTGGTAGAGCAGCGGACTCTTAATCCGTAGGTCGACAGTTCGAATCTGTCACAACCCACCAA
>JAQTOM010000094.1 GCA_028713345.1 Gallionellaceae bacterium
TTGAGCAGATCATCATCTACGCGATCGATTTGCCCGCGATACTGATTGAGTTCCTTATCCATGCGTTTACTCTTTCAGAGCCAAAATACGGAAAATTTTAGCCATGCTGTTTTGCAAACTCATGCATAAAATTGACCAGCGCCTGCACGCCTGCCAGCGGCATCGCGTTGTAAATGGAAGCGCGCATGCCGCCAACCGAGCGGTGACCCTTCAATTGCAACAATCCGCACGCATCCGCCTGCTTGAGGAAATCCCCATCCAGGGCGGCATCTTTCAGCGCAAAAGGCACGTTCATGCGCGAGCGGTCAGCCTTGGCCACGGGGCAGTTATAAAAACCGTTGCTGGCATCAATCGCGTCGTACAGCAATTTTGCCTTGGCAATGTTGACCTGCTCCATCGCCGCGATGCCGCCATTTTTCTTCAGCCACTGGAATACCAGCCCGGACATGTAAATACCGTAGGTGGGCGGGGTGTTGTACATGGAATCGCCGTCGGCATGGATCTTGTAGTCCAGCATGGTCGGCGTGTTTGCCGCTGCCTGCCCGAGCAGGTCTTCGCGCACGATCACCACGGCAAGGCCCGCCGGGCCGATATTCTTCTGCGCACCCGCATAGATCAGGCCGAACCTGGATACATCATAGGGTCGCGACAGGATATTGGACGACATATCCGCCACCAGCGGCACGTCTCCCGTGTCCGGCACCCAGCCGAACTCCACGCCGCCGATGGTCTCGTTGGTGGTGTAGTGCAGATAGGCGGCATTCGGGTCACGCTGCCAGGTGTTGAATGCTGGAACATAAGAAAAATTCCTGTCCGCACTACTCACTACCTCGTTTACCTTGCCGAATTTCCTCGCCTCGCCGATGGCCTTCTTCGACCACTCGCCGGTGTTGACATAATCGGCAGAAGCCTTGCCGCGCAACAGGTTCAGCGGGATCATCGAAAACTGCAGATGCGCACCGCCTTGCAGGAACATCACCTTGTAGTTGACGGGAATGCCCATCAGTTCGCGCAGATCAGCTATGGCTTGGGCGTGGATGCCCATGTACTCCTTGCCGCGATGCGACATTTCCATCACCGACATGCCGCTGCCATGCCAGTCGAGCAACTCGGCCTGCGCCTGTTGCAACACCTCATGCGGCAACACTGCCGGGCCTGCGCTGAAGTTGTAAATCGTCATACTGGACTCCCTGTGTGAACTATTCCGGCTCTTCTTCCGAGTCCGGGTCGGCAATGCGGCTCAAACCGGCCAGCTTGTCGTCCTTGTCCAGATTGATCAGCGTGACCCCTTGCGTGGTGCGGCCCATCTCGCGGATTTCCCTGACGCGGGTGCGGATCATCACGCCGTTGGTGCCGATCAGCATGATCTCGTCTTCATGGTTTACCAGCGTAGCCGCCACCACCTTGCCGTTGCGCCCGGAAGTCTGGATCGCGATCATGCCCTGCGTGCCGCGCCCGTGGCGGGTGTATTCCGCAATCGGGGTGCGCTTGCCATAGCCGTTTTCGGTCGCGGTCAATACTGTCTGGGTCTCGTCTTCCGCCACCAGCAGCGCGATCACTTTCTGTTTCGCGGCGAGCTTCATGCCGCGCACGCCGCGCGATGCACGTCCGGTGGCGCGCACATCATCTTCATCGAAGCGCACTGCCTTGCCGCCATCGGAGAACAGCATCACGTCATGCTTGCCGTCGGTCAGCGCCACGCCGATCAGGTAATCGCCTTCATCCAGGTTGATGGCGATGATGCCAGCCTTGCGCGGGTTGGAAAAATCGGACAATGGGGTCTTCTTCACCGTGCCGTCGGCAGTGGCAAAGAAGATGAATTGATCTTCGCTGAATTCCTTCACCGGCAGGATGGCATTGATCTTCTCGCCTTCCTGTAGCGGCAGCAGGTTGATGATGGGCTTGCCACGGCTGGTGCGCGAACCTTGCGGCACGTCATACACCTTGATCCAGTACACCTGCCCACGGCTGGAGAAACACAGGATGTAATCGTGCGTGTTGGCAATGAACAGGTTATCCACGAAATCGTCTTCCTTGGTGGATGCCGCCTGCTTGCCGCGCCCGCCGCGTTTCTGTGCGCGGTATTCGTCCAGCGGCTGCGCCTTCATATAGCCGCCGTGCGACAGCGTGACCACCACGTCTTCCGGCGCGATCAGGTCTTCCATGCTCATGTCCTGGGTATGCGTAATGATCTCGCTGCGGCGCTTGTCGCCGTATTGCGCTTTAACCGCAGCCAGCTCATCGCCGATGATTTGCGTGATGCGCTCAGGCTTCGCCAAGATGTCGAGCAGGTCGGTAATCTTCTCCATCACCTCGCGGTACTCGCCGACGATCTTGTCCTGCTCCAGCCCGGTCAGGCGCTGCAAACGCAGCTCCAGTATGGCTTGCGCCTGTATATCGGACAGCTTGTAAGCGCGCTGGCTACCCTCGCCCACCAGACCGAATTCCGGCAACAGGTTTTCCGGGCGCGATGCGCCGCTCACCCGGCTCAGCATGTCTTCCACCAGCGAGGAATGCCAGGAATGCGCCATCAATTCCTGCTTGGCAATAGCCGGGGTCGCTGCCGCCTTGATCAGCGCGATGATTTCGTCCACGTTGGACAGCGCAACCGCCAGGCCTTCCAGGATATGGCCGCGGTCGCGCGCCTTGCGCAACTCGAACACGGTGCGGCGCGTCACCACCTCGCGGCGATGGCGCAGGAATGCATCCAGGAATTGCTTCAGGTTGAGCAGCAGCGGGCGGCCATCGAGCAGGGCCACCATGTTCATGCTGAAGCTGTCCTGCAACTGCGTGTCTTTAAAGAGCTGGTTGAGGATCACCTCCGGCACTTCGCCGCGCTTCAGCTCGATCACCGCGCGCATCCCGGATTTGTCCGACTCGTCGCGGATTTCGGAGATGCCCTCAATGCGCTTCTCGCGCACCAACTCGCCGATCTTCATCAGCAGGTTGGCCTTGTTCACCTGGTAAGGCAGCTCGTCGATGATGATGGCCTGGCGCTCGCCCTTGCCGATGTCCTCAAAATGGGTGCGCGCGCGCATGACCACGCGCCCGCGCCCGGTGCGGTAGCCCTCCTTGATGCCCGCCGTGCCATAGATAAAACCGGCGGTGGGAAAGTCCGGTGCGGGAACCAGCTCGATCAGCTGCTCGATGTCCATCCCGGGGGTTTTCAGCAAGGCCAGGCAGGCATTCACCACCTCGCCCATGTTGTGCGGCGGAATATTGGTCGCCATGCCCACCGCAATGCCGGAGGAGCCGTTTACCAGCAAGTTGGGGAAGCGCGCCGGGAATACCAGCGGTTCGTGCTCGGAACCGTCGTAGTTCGGCCCGAAATCCACCGTCTCCTTGTCCAGGTCGGCCAGCAATTCGTGCGCGATGCGCGCCATGCGGATTTCGGTGTAACGCATCGCGGCGGCGTTGTCGCCGTCCACCGAGCCGAAGTTGCCCTGCCCGTCCACCAGCGGATAGCGCAGCGAGAAATCCTGCGCCATGCGCACGATGGTGTCGTACACCGCCGTGTCGCCGTGCGGATGGTATTTACCGATCACGTCGCCGACGATACGCGCCGATTTCTTGTGCGGCTTGTTCCAGTCGTTGGAAAGTTCGTGCATGGCGAACAGCACGCGGCGATGCACCGGCTTCAGGCCGTCGCGCGCATCGGGCAAGGCGCGCCCGACGATTACGCTCATGGCATAGTCGAGATACGACTTGCGCATCTCCGCTTCGAGGCTGACTGGCAGGGTTTCTTTGGCGAATTGTTCCATGGATGGCGATGCCCTATTAAGTGCTTATAAACCAGCCCGTGATTCTACCATGCCAGCCTTGCCCGAGACAAAAAATGCTCCCCATGCTCCATATCGGGACGGAGGCATCATCCAGTGGCTGTTTAAGCAAATACTAAAGATGCTGGCTATGCACATTGGCAAGACGTTGCGTGCCGTGGACAAGCTTTGTGCGGATCGTGGCGCGTTACGGCGGCGATTCCGGTGTGCAGAGCCAGAATGGCGACTCCAGACAGCAGTGGGGATAGGGGGAAGCGACTGAAGACTGCTGATGAACCCGGCTACCAGGTCACTCCATGTACATCCCGCCGTTGACATGCAGTGTGACACCAGTGATGTAGGCTGCACCCGGCCCGGCCAGAAAGGCCACGGCGGCGGCAACATCAGCGGATTGGCCGAGGCGTTTCAAGGGAATGTGTTCGACCAGCCTGGCGCGTTGCTCTTCGCCCAGCCCCTGGGTCATGTCGGTATCGATGAAGCCTGGGGCGACGCAGTTTACGGTGATGTTGCGGCTGCCGATTTCCTGCGCGAGGGACTTGGTGAAACCGACCATCCCCGCCTTGGAAGCGGCATAGTTGGCCTGTCCGGGATTGCCCATGCTGCCGACCACCGAGGAAATGCTGATGATGCGCCCGCCCCTGGCCTTCATCATGGCGCGCAGCACGGCGCGGCTGAGGCGGAATACAGACTTGAGGTTGGTCGCCAGCACATCGTCCCATTCCTCGTCGGTCATGCGCGCCAGCAGGTTGTCGCGCGTGATACCGGCGTTGTTTACCAGTATCGAAATTTCACCGAACTGCTTGCGCAGTTCGCCCAGCATGAGTTCGGTTTGCGCAACGTCGTTGACGTTCAACACCATGCCCGCACCCTTGATCTCCGCAGCATCCAGGTAAGCGCTGATTGCCTGCGCGCCCGTATCGCTGGTGGCCGTGCCGATCACCGTTGCGCCCTGCCTGCCCAGTTCCAGCGCGATACCCTGCCCTATGCCCCGGGTAGCACCGGTCACCAAAGCGATCTGTCCTTGCAAGCTCATTTCGTTTTCCCCTTTATGGCATCAGCGTGGTCAGTACGGATTTCAGTGCCGCGCCATCATTCAGCGCCAGGGCCTGCTGGTTGGTGTCAATGCGTTTATTCAGTCCAGCCAGCACCTTGCCCGGCGCGCATTCCACATTATGGGTGATGCCATGCTTGCCGAATTCCAGCACGGTTTCCACCCAGCGCACCGGCGAATACAACTGGCGCACCAGCGCATCCTTGATCAGTGCGGCATCGCTATAACTCTTCACGTCGGCATTGTGCAGCACCGGAATGGCGGGAGAATGTACCACCACGTTATCCAGATAGGCGCGCAGCTTTTCCGCCGCACCGCGCAACAGTGCGCAATGCGACGGCACGCTCATCGGCAGCATGATCGCGCGCTTGGCCCCCTTGGCCTTGGCCAGTTCCATGCCGCGTTCCACTGCCGCACGGTTGCCCGCAATCACCACTTGGCCGGGCGAGTTGAAATTCACCGCCTCCAGCACTTCGCCTTGTGCGGCTTCCGCACATACAGCGCGCACCGCATCATCGTCCAGCCCGAGCAGCGCCGCGATGCCACCCACGCCTTCCGGCACAGCCTGCTGCATGCACTCGGCACGGTAGCGCACCAGCGGCAAGGCGTCGGCAAATTTAATCGCCCCGCCGGCCACCAGCGCGGTATATTCACCCAGGCTATGCCCGGCCAGCAATGCCGGAGCCGGGGCATTCAGGCTTTGCCAGGCGCGGTACACCGCCACCCCGGCGGCAAGCATGATGGGCTGTGTGTTCACGGTGGCGTTGAGTTCCGCGTCGCTGCCTTCCGCGACCAGTTGCCACATATCCTGTTTCAGGACATCGGAGGCCTCGGTGAAAGTATCGCGCACCACGGGAAAATCGGCATAGCCGTCCATCATGCCGCGCGATTGCGAGCCTTGGCCGGGAAATACGAAAGCAAACTTAACCATATCCTTAACCTACCACTTGATTAAAACAGCGCCCCAGGTAAAACCGCCGCCGACCGCCTCCAACAGGAT
>JAQTOM010000095.1 GCA_028713345.1 Gallionellaceae bacterium
GCCGAATAGCGGTAGTCACTTTTCATTCGACCGCACACCGTGCGCATCCAGGCGTTGTGCATGGTGCTGGAGAGGATGCCGAAGTGGTAGAGGGTGGCGTCTGGAATAATCAGGCACAAATTGCTGGCAATGACTTCCGGCGGCATAAAGCCGATGGGAATGAAATTGCGCCGTTCGGATGAAACGCTGGGCAGCAGCAGGTAGTGTGTATTCGGATGCGAGACAAAGGCAAATTGCGTTGGGGTGGCTGCCAAGTCGTTGGTGGCTGGGCGCTTGCTTTCGAGGCGAAATTCCTTGACTGCCTGAACTCGTTGCATGACAAGTGGCATGCGTCTCAATTCGTCCGGTTTTGCGTCTTGAAGCCACAAGCAGTAGCGCGGGATGTTGTTGATGAATTCATCCGCGCCGAGAAAAGGGCGAATAAACTTCTCGGCATCGGGTTCATGTTTTAGCAACTCTGCCCGTTCATCCTCGCTCAGAATAAAATGCCCACCATCAATGGGCTGGTTCCCAAAACGTATTTCTGGGACAACGCAAATCGGGACGCTGCGTTTCTCCAGAAACACGTCCG
Organism: Gallionellaceae bacterium; assembly: GCA_028713345.1. Taxonomy (GTDB): domain Bacteria; phylum Pseudomonadota; class Gammaproteobacteria; order Burkholderiales; family Gallionellaceae; genus JAQTOM01. The sequence goes on from JAQTOM010000095.1 coordinate 572, forward strand.
GCGCGTCCACCAGATATGGGTTGATGTTGCGCGCGGCGATGGCGTGCGGCTCGCCGCGGATGTCTTCGTATGCGTAGATGGTTTTTTCCGGCTCGGCCTCGCGCCCCTCTCCCTGCCCTCTCCCCGCGAGCGGGGAGAGGGTGCCGGAGGCGGGTGAGGGGAGATAAAAACCGATGATGACGCAATGCACCGCCGCCATGCCTTTGGCCTCGTTGCTCCACTGGAAGGTGCGGTGGGCGAAGTGGATGCGGATGCCTTGCGCGAGCAGCCAGCCCCACAGCACGCCGACCTGTTCGCCCTGGGTGATGCTGTTGGTGGAGACGAAGGCGGCGCGGCACCGCCCCTCACCCTGCCCTCTCCCCACCAGTGGGGAGAGGGTTTCTCTCTCGCTCTCTCGCCCTGCGTACGGGGAGAGCGAAGCGAGGGGACGGGTTGGGGGGAGGGGCAGCGCATCGGTTATTTCAGTCAGCACAGCTTCAGTTCTTGACAGCACGTCGTTATTCCAGAAACGCAGCGTGCGTATTCCGTGCTGTTGCAGCGTTGCTTCACGCCGTGCATCGTATGCGGCCTGTCCGCTGTGCTGGCCGCCATCCAGTTCTATTGCCAGCCCCGCTTCGGCACAGTAGAAGTCGAGAATATAGCCAGCCACCGGGTGTTGCCGCCGGAATTTGAAACCGAAGAAGTTGCGATTGCGCAGCAAATACCAGATGCGCTGTTCGGCATCGGTGGCCAAGGCGCGCAATTCGCGGGCGTAGGTTTTGAGCTTTTCTTCCTGCACGGGGTCACGCCGATGCGTCTGCCCCTCACCCGCCTGCGGCACCCTCTCCCCACCCGTGGGGAGAGGGTTTCTCTCTTGCTCCCTCGCCCCGCTTGCGGGGAGAGGGGTGGGGTGAGGGGGATTCATGTAGCGCGCCGCCTTCACGTACCACGCCGCAACCAGGTCGAGCAGGCCGCCGCTCTCTATGCCCGCGAATACTTGCCGCGTGTCCTCGCGCTGCGCCTCACTCATGAATTTCGCGCCCACGAACGGCGGATTGCCGAACACGTAGCTCGCGCGCTCCGCGGGCAGCACATCGTCCCAGTCCAGCGTGAGCGCGTTGCCGTGGACGATGTGCGGCGAGGTCTTGAGCGGGATGCGCGCGAAGTACATGCCGAATTCTTCCGACACGCGCACGTTCATCTGGTGGTCCATCAGCCACAGCGCGACCTGCGCGATCTGCGCCGGGAATTCCTCGATCTCGATGCCGAAGAACTGGTCCACGTCCACGTTGATTTCGGAATGGATGTCGAGGAAGCGCGAGCCGGTTTCCCGGTGCACGGCGCGCAGCACTTCGAGTTCCAGCAGGCGCAATTCGCGGTAGGCGATCACCAGGAAGTTGCCGCAGCCGCAGGCGGGGTCGAAGAAGGTGAGCGTGCGCAGTTTCTTGTGGAACTCGAACAGTCTGTTCTTGTTGTTCTTCACGCGCTTGAACTCATCCCACAATTCGTCGAGGAACAGCGGCTGGATGAGCTTGAGGATGTTTTCCTCGCTGGTGTAGTGCGCGCCGATATTGCGCCGCGCCTTGGCGTCCATGATGCTCTGGAACAGCGCGCCGAATATGGCAGGGGAGATCGCGCTCCAGTCGAGCGCGCAGCAGTCGAGCAGCGCCTCGCGCATGGCGGCGTCAAAATCGGCGATGGGCAGCATCTCCTCAAACAGCTTGCCGTTGACGTAGGGGAAGGCGGCGATTTGTTCGTCGAGATTTTTCGAGCGGCCAGAAATTAGAGGTTGATTTTCACGTTCGCCTCCTCTCCCGCTTGCGGGGGAGGATTGAGGAGGGGGAACTTCCGGCGTGTTGAGCACCTGGAACAGTTGCGCGAGTTGCGCGCCGAGATCGGAGCCGTCTGCCGCCGTGCGCTCTTCGATCCACATGCGGAACGCATTGGCGGGCTGGAAGATGCCGGTGTCTTCGGCGAACAGGCAGAACAGCAGGCGCACCAGCAGCACTTCGAGCGGGTGGCCTGCGTAGCCCGCCGCCTTGAGCGCGTCGTGCAGCCTGCCCATGCGCTCGGCGGCCTTGATGTTGACCGGGTTTTGCGGCGCGATGGTCTGCGTGCGGTAGCCGGCGATGAAGGCGAAATGCTTGATGTGCTTGTGCAGGTCGCGCAGTTCAAATTCGTGAAAATCTCCCCCTCCCCCACCCTCCCCCGATGGGAGAGGGGGTAACGATTCGAGATCGTACAGGCGAAAGCGCGCGAAGTCGGAGACCAGCACGTATTTCGGCAGGTCGCGTTCCTTGATGCCGGGGAAATAGTCGAGCGCCTGGGTGTAGGCCTTGTCCAGGTTCTTGCCGCGCGATTTGTGTTCGACCAGCAGCATGCCTTTCCAGAACAGGTCGATGTATCCCTGTTTGTCGCCGAGTTTTTTGACCGGCTCCTCGAAGCTGGCGACGCGCTTGCGGTCTATGCCGAAGACGCCGAAGAATTCCGTCCAGAACGGTTTGGCCTCGGCGTCTTCCGAGGTTTCATTCTCCCAGCGCCTGGAAAATTCCAGCGCGCGGCTGCGGATTTCGTTCCAGCTTAACGGCATGGTTTATCCCTGTTGTTGCTTTTGCTGCTGCAGTAGGGCAATCAAATTCTGCGCGAGCTGTTGTTCCAGTTCGGCCAGCGGCGCGTTGATGCCGGCAGTGCGCGCCTGGGTCACGCGCAGCCCGGCGTAACCGCACGGGTTGATGTAATCGAACGGGGTGAGGTCCATATCCACATTGAATGCCAGCCCGTGATAGCAGCAGCCGTTTTTTATTTTCAGGCCAAGCGAGGCGATTTTCGCATCGCCCGCATACACGCCCGGCGCATCCTCGCACCCCTTGGCCGTCACGCCATGTTGTGCGAGCAAGCCGATCACGGCCTGCTCCATCAGCCGCACCAGTGCGCGCACGTTGAGTTTCCAGCGGCGCAGGTCAAGCAGCAGATAGGCGACGATCTGGCCGGGGCCGTGGTAGGTGATCTGCCCGCCGCGATCAATTTTGATTACCGGAATAGCGCTGGCGCGCAGCAAGTGTTCCGGCTTGCCCGCCAGACCTTGCGTGTAGACCGGCGGGTGCTGCACCAGCCAGATTTCGTCGCGCGTGCCGGCAGTGCGCGCGGCGGTGAAATCTTTCATCGCCTGCCAGGTGGGCTGGTATTTGACCAGCCCCAGATGTTTCACCAGCGGTGTGGTTTCAATACGCAATTAAAGCACCATCACCACCTGCGGGTGGTCGCACAGTTCCTGGTATAGAGCGTCGAGTTGCTCGCGCGAGGTGGCGCGCACCGTGCAGGTCAGGCTGACGTAACGCGCGCCGCTGCTGTTGCGCGTCTGCATGGATGCAGCGCTGAAACCGGGATCATGGCGCACGACCACTTCCAGCACCGCCTGCGCGAAGCCCTGCTGCGACAGGCCCATCACCTTGATCGGGAAGTCGCAGGGATATTCGATGAGCGAATCCTGCAGGGTCACATTCCCCCTCCCTGCCCCTCACCCGTAGAGAGAGGGAATTGCTGGCGCATCACATCGCGCTTGAAATCCTGATACAGCTTGTGCAGCCTGGCGAACATCGCGCCGGGCTTGCCGTCGCCCACCGGCTTGCCGTCCAGCGTGGTGATGGCGAGCACTTCCTTGGTGGATGAGGTGAGCAGGAGTTCATCCGCATTGAACACTTCGTCTGCGGCGATTTTGCGCACTTCATGCGGGATGTTGTCGGCCTGGGCAATCTCCAGCACCACGTCGTAGGTGATGCCGGGCAGCATCAGGTTGTCTTTCGGCGGCGCGAGCAGCCTGCCATTCTTCACCACGAAGATGTTGCTGGCCGCGCCCTCGGTCATGTAGCCATCGCGGATCAGGATGGTTTCCGCGCAGCCTGCATCTATCGCCATCTGGCGCAGCAGCACGTTGGGCAGCAGGGCGATGGCCTTGATGTCGCAGCGCAGCCAGCGGTTGTCCGCCGCGCTTACGGCCCCCACGCCGCTTTGCAGCAGTGGGGCGGGCGGGGTGAGTAGTGGGTTGCTCATCATGAATACCGTCGGCGCAACCGGCGGCATGGGGAAGGCATGGTCGCGCTTGGCCGCGCCGCGCGTGATGTGCAGGTAGAGATATTGGTCTGCTACTTCGTTGCGCGCGATCAGTTCGTTGATGATGCGCGTCCATTCCGCTTCGCCGTGCGGGTTTTGCAGGCGGATGCCGTCCAGGCTGTGCTGCAGGCGCTTCAGGTGTTCCGCGAGGCGGAAGGCGCGGCGCGAATACACCGGGATGACCTCGTACACGCCATCGCCGAAAATGAAACCGCGATCCAGCACGGGGATGCGCGCTTCTTCGATGGGCATGAATTGCCCGTTCAGGTATACAGTCATCTCGATAATCCTCAATATGGTTCTATTGAAAAAGCAGGCGGATATGATCCCACCCGCGCGAAAATACATTGGCCAGCGGCACGGGTTTCAGCGCCACCAGCGGTAATTCGGCATAAGGCTTGCCGTCCAGCGCAAACTTAATCATACCGATTCTCTGCCCGCCGGAAACCGGTGCAATAAGCGGCTGCTGCGTTTCTATCGTGGCTTTCAATTGCGCCAGTTGCCCCTTCGGGATGGAAACGAACATATCGTTGCGGAAGCCCAATTCGATTTTATTCTCCGTGCCTTTCCACAGGCGCACGCTGGTTACCGGCTGATCCTTCTGGTACAGGCGCACCGCATCGAAATACTGGAAGCCGTAATTCAGCAGCTTCTGGCTTTCCGTGGCGCGCAGGTTGTCGGAAGCCGCGCCGAGCAGCACGGAAATCAGCCGCCGCTTGTCGCGCCTGGCCGAAGCCACCAGGCAGAATCCGGCGCTCTCGGCGTATCCTGTCTTCATCCCGTCCACATAGGGGTCTATCCACAGCAGGCGGTTGCGGTTGGCCTGCTTGATGTTGTTGTATTGATATTCGCGCATGCCGTAGATTGCATAGTGCCCGGGAAAATCGCGCACGATGGCGGCGGCGAGCAGCGCCAGGTCGAAGGCGCTGGTGTAATGCTGTGGATGTGGCAGGCCGGTGGCGTTGACGAAATGGGTGTCTTGCATGTTCAGCCGCTGCGCTTCCTTGTTCATCAGTTCGGCAAAACTTGCCTCGCTGCCGGCAACCGTTATTGCCAGTACGCGCGCGGCATCGTT
>JAQTOM010000096.1 GCA_028713345.1 Gallionellaceae bacterium
CGCCGCCGCACGTTCGGCATCATCTCCCACCCGGATGCGGGCAAGACCACGCTCACGGAAAAGCTGTTGCTGTTCTCCGGCGCGATTCAACTCGCCGGCACGGTGAAGGGGCGCAAGAGCGGCCGCCATGCGACTTCCGACTTTCTTGAAATCGAGAAGCAGCGCGGCATTTCCGTAGCCAGCTCGGTGATGCAGTTCGAGTACCGCAACCATGTGGTGAACCTGCTCGATACGCCCGGCCACCAGGACTTTTCCGAAGACACTTACCGCGTGCTGACGGCGGTGGATTCCGCGCTGATGGTGATCGATGCGGCCAAGGGGGTGGAGGCGCAGACCATCAAGCTGCTCAATGTATGCCGCATGCGCGATACGCCCATCCTCACTTTCATGAACAAGATGGATCGCGAGGTGCGCGATCCGCTGGAGCTGCTGGACGAGGTGGAGTCGGTGCTGCAAATCCAGTGTGCGCCGGTGACCTGGCCCATCGGCATGGGCAAGACATTTCGCGGCGTGTATCACTTGTTGCGCGACGAGATCATGCTGTTCGAGGCGGGCGAGGAGCGCGACACGCAGGAGTTCGAGATCATCAAGGGCATCGACAATCCGCGCCTGGCCGAGATGTTCCCGCTGGAAATCGAACAATTGAAAATGGAAGTGGAGCTGGTGCATGGCGCCTCGCATCCTTTTGATCTGGAGCGCTTCCTCGACGGCAAACAGACGCCGGTGTTCTTTGGTTCCGCCATCAACAACTTCGGCGTGCGCGAGATTCTCAATGCGCTGCTGGACTGGGCGCCCGCGCCGCGCGAGCGCGATGCCACGGTGCGTGCCGTGCAGCCCGCCGAGACGGCGTTCTCCGGCTTCGTGTTCAAGATCCAGGCCAACATGGACGCCAACCACCGCGACCGCATCGCCTTCCTGCGCGTGTGTTCCGGCCATTTCGAGCGCGGCATGAAGATCAAACACCTGCGCATCAACCGCGAGATTCGCGTGTCCAGCGTGGTCACCTTCATGGCCGCTTCGCGCGAGCAGGTGGAAGAGGCTTACGCGGGCGACATCATCGGCCTGCCCAACCACGGCAACATGCAGATCGGCGACAGCTTCTCCGAGGGCGAAGTGTTGCAGTTCACCGGGATTCCTTATTTTGCGCCGGATTTTTTCCGCTCGGTGCGCATCCGCAACCCGATCAAGGTCAAGCAACTGCACAAGGGCTTGCAGCAGCTCGGCGAAGAGGGCGCGGTGCAGGTATTCAAGCCGGTCAGCGGCGGCGACCTGATCCTGGGCGCAGTCGGCGTGTTGCAGTTCGACGTGGTCGCCAGCCGCCTGATGGGTGAGTATGGCGTGGATGCCATATTCGAAGGCACCAGCACCACCAGCGCGCGCTGGGTCACCTGCGATGACAAGAAGATACTCGCCGATTTCGAGAAGGCGCTGTCACACAACGTGGCCTATGACGCCGCCGGAAACATGGCCTACCTCGCGCCGAACAGCGTCAATCTGAAACTCACGCAGGAGCGCTGGCCCAAGGTGGTGTTCCATACCACGCGCGAACATGCGGTGAAGCTGTGATGCAACAACTCGAATTTCAGCTCAACGGCGAATACGTCGAACTCAACCAACTGCTCAAGCTGGCCGGTGTGTGCGACAGCGGCGGCGCGGGCAAGGCGCTGGTGGCGGAAGGTGCGGTGTCGGTGGATGGGCATGTTGAGTTGCGCAAGACCGCCAAGATACGCGCCGGGTCGGTGGTGACGCTGGGTGATGTGCGCATCACGGTGCTTGCGGCGTAAGTCCCATGCTGTACATCGCCCACAACGTTTTCATTCCTGACCATGAGGTCGAGCTGACCGCCGTGCGCGCGCAGGGCGCGGGCGGGCAGAACGTGAACAAGGTTTCCAGCGCGGTGCATCTGCGCTTCGACATCAACGCTTCTTCGCTGCCGCAAGAATTCAAGCAACGCCTGCTGCAACTCAACGACCAGCGCATCACCAGGGACGGGGTGGTGATTATCAAGGCGCAGGAATTTCGCAGCCAGGACAAGAATCGCGGCGAGGCATTAAGGCGCTTGAAGGCGCTGGTGCAGAGTATCGCGGTGCTGCCGGCGGTGCGCCGTGCAACCAGGCCTACGCGCAGTTCACAGCAGAAGCGGCTGGAGAGCAAGGTAAGGCGCGGCATGACCAAGAGTATGCGCGGGCGTGTGGTGGAGTAAAAGCGAAAAGTATTAACCACGGAACACACGGATGACACGGAAGTAGATTCAAAAGCGAATTGATTTTTCCGTGTCATCCGTGTGTTCCGTGGTGAGATTTTATAGTGTAGTTCTTCAGTTTCGGGAAATTCATGGCCATCAAGGCAACCATTTTCAAAGCCAATCTGCAAATCGCGGATATGGAACGGCACTATTATCAGGATCACGCGCTGACTCTCGCGCGGCATCCCTCAGAAACCGACGAGCGCATGATGGTGCGCTTATTGGCTTTCGCCTTGCACGCGCACGAGTATCTGGAGTTCGGCCAGGGCATGACCGCCGATGACGAGGCGGATTTGTGGCTGAAGGATCTAACCGGTGCGATTGAACTGTGGATAGACGTGGGATTGCCGGACGAGAAGCTGATCCGCAAGGCCTGCGGGCGCGCCAGTCAGGTGGTCGTCTATGCCTACGGCGGGCGCACTGCCGACATGTGGTTTGCGCAGAACAGCAGCCAGTTCGAGCGGCTCAGGAATCTGACCGTGATCAACCTGCCGGTGGAAAGTACGCGTGCTCTTGCCAGGCTGGCGCAGCGCACCATGAATTTGCAGTGCACCATTCAGGATGGGCAGGTGTGGTTGGGCGATGGCAACGAGAGTGTGCAGGTGGAGCGCGTGCTGCTGAAAGTGCCACTGACCACCTGATCAAGCCGCTTCCTCTCATTCGAGTGGTGCAATGCATGCGCCAGCCGGCAATGTGACTCCAGAAATCTGACGGTGGCGCTCAGGGTACGGCGTAGAAGGAAGTGTGGCGCTTTTCAGCGACCAGTTAAAATAACCGCGCCTGAAGGCATTCCTGCATTACGCAAAATGTTTCACGGGTTGAACTCTTGTGAAACCGCATTTTTATTCACTTCCGCTTCGGCGCGCAACCAGTCTTCCAGCGCTTTGCCCGGCACAAAGCCACGTTCTTTGGCATGCTGGAAGGCTATCATGGAAATCAGGTGGCGGCGGTCTTGCAGGAAGATGTCTTCCATCTCGCTGGGGAGGGTATTTCTGGCAGGTTGGGTATCGGGCCTGCTGTTGCTGTTATCAGCAGCAATATTCTGGTTCAGATTATCCATGGCTCAAGTATCCGGCGGTATCCTGTTCAGGGATGGTGATAGTAATGCGGCCATCATGGCAATGAAATAAGCAAATTCTTTATTTTGACCCCCCGGAATTCTGATTTCGGGAGCGGATTAGCCGCAGATTTGTCGGGATTTTTCCGGCATCCGGTAGCGAAGGCGGGCGGGTTATACGGCATGCGGCTGGAAACGCGGCGTCAGGCGATGGATGAGGTGATTGACTGGCTGGCGTGCTGCAATCACAGAAGGCCGCACTCGACGCCGGGCTGCATCAGACCAATGCGCTTCGGGCAAAACCGGTTTGCGGCACGGTTGAAAAATGCCGCATAATAAAATCGTTATAGAGATACGAAATTCAGGGGCAAGGAGGGCAGCTAACCGCGTCTACTCACCCTTCACTTCATCCTGAGGGGGAGGGGATTTTGAAGGTTGATTGCTCTCGTCAAGTTTGCGCAGTTTTTTTTCTTCCCTCTTCTTTTTCTTGGCTAATTCCCGCTGGCGTTTTTCAAATTGAAAATTAGGTTGTACCAATTGAGTGCCCTTTTAGCAGGTTATTGAATGCATACACTATGCGGCCGCCACATTAACACATCCACGAATGTAGATGGGGCAAAATCTTGTAGTGTAGAATGCGCCCAGAATTTTGAAGGGGAAATTTATGCCACTCTCTGCTGCCACTGCCGGACAGAAAGCACGCACGCTTTCTGAGGCGCTGCCTTACATCCAGCGTTTTTTCGACAAGACTATCGTGATTAAATATGGCGGCAACGCCATGACCGATCCCGCGTTGCAGGAGGGCTTCGCGCGCGATGTGGTGCTGCTCAAGCTGGTGGGCATGAATCCGGTCGTGGTGCATGGCGGCGGGCCGCAAATCAACGAATTGCTGAAAAAAGTCGGCAAGGAGGGTGAGTTCGTGCAGGGCATGCGCGTCACCGACGAAGAGACCATGGATGTGGTCGAGATGGTGCTGGGCAAAGTCAACAAGGACATCGTCAATCTCATCAACAGGCATGGCGGCAAGGCGGTCGGCCTGACCGGGCAGGACGGCGCTTTCATTCGCGCCAGCAAGCTGATGCTGGAAAGCAAGGATGAGCCGGGCAAGATGCTGGACATCGGCCTGGTGGGCGAGATCAGTTCGATAGACCCGCACATCATTACATTCCTGGATTCCGGCGATTTCATTCCGGTCATCGCGCCCATCGGCGTGGCGCCGGACGGCGAGACGCTGAACATCAACGCGGACGTGGTGGCGGGCAAGCTGGCGGAAGTGCTGAAAGCAGAAAAATTGGTGCTGCTGACCAACACGCCGGGTGTGCTGGACAAGAATGACAACCTGCTCACGGGTCTCACGCCGAAACAGATCGAGGACTTGGTCGCGGACGGTACGCTGTCCGGCGGCATGCTGCCCAAGATTAGTTCGGCGCTGGATGCCGCACGCGGCGGCGTGAAGTCGGTGCACATCATCGATGGCCGTGTGGAGCATGCATTGCTGCTGGAGATTCTGACGGATGAGGGTGTTGGGACGCTCATCAAGGGCAAGTAGGAGCGCAACTTGTTGCGCGATATGCTGGGGTCGCCCGATAAATCGGGTTCCTACCCGATGGCTGGCATGTGGTGAAGAATGATGAACCCGGTATGGCTGTTCGACCTCGACAACACGCTGCATGACGCGACGCCGCATATCTTTCCGCACATCAACCGCAGCATGACGGCCTATCTGCAGCAGCATCTGCAACTGGACGAGGCAGCGGCGAATGCGCTGCGCATGCATTACTGGCAGCGTTACGGCGCGACGCTGAGTGGCCTGATGCGCCACCATGGCACCGACCCGGAGCATTTTTTGTGGCATACGCATCAGTTTTCGCAGTTGCCGCAGATGGTGCTGCGCGAGCCGCGCCTGCGCCATGTACTGAAAAGATTGCCGGGCAGAAAGCTGGTGTTTTCCAACGCGCCGCAGCATTATGCGCGTGCCGTGCTGAAGCTGCTGCGCGTGGATGATTTGTTCGAGGATGTGTTCGCCATCGAGCATACGCACTACCGGCCCAAGCCGCAGATGGCCGGCTTTGTGCGGCTGCTGCGCAAGTATCGCCTGAACCCGGCGCGCTGCGTGATGGTGGAAGACAGCGCAGAAAATTTGCAGGCCGCCAAGCGGCTGGGGATGAAGACGGTATGGGTAAATGCCACATCGCGCAGCCCGGCGTATGTGGATGTGAAAATACGTGATGTGATGGAGTTGCCGCGCGCCTTGTCGCGGCTGATTTGAAAAGGAAACGTTATGGCCGCAAAACCGGGTGAACGCAAACTGCAAATCCTGCAAACCATAGCCGGAATGCTGGAGCAACCCAAGGGCGAGAAGATCACCACTGCGCTGCT
>JAQTOM010000020.1 GCA_028713345.1 Gallionellaceae bacterium
GCTGCGCATAAAGCGATTCGCGAACATTGAGACGGTTGCACGTCGCGAGTTGGAGCAACTGGAGTGGGCGGAGGTGCTTGATGACTTGCGTGTGCCGCCCGGCAATCGGCTGGAAGCATTGAAAGGGAATCGCGCTGGGCAGCATAGCATCCGCATCAACGATCAGTTCCGGGTGTGCTTCGTGTGGACGGAGGAAGGCGCAAGAAATGTCGAGATTGTGGACTATCACTGATGGAGTGTAAATCATGAGCAAACCTAAAAAACTGGCACCAGTAACACCGGGTGAAATGTTACTGGAAGAATTCTTGAAGCCGATGGGTATCTCTCAATATCGTTTGGCTAAAGAAATTGGTGTTCCAGCACAACGCATTGGGGAGATTGTCGCGGGACGCCGCAGTATCACTGCTGACACCGATCTGCGGTTATGTCGATTCTTCGGCCTCTCAGAAGGCTGGTGGCTGCGTGGACAAGCCCGTTACGATACCGAGTGCGCCAAAGATGCGCTGGAGAAAACGTTGGCTAAAATAAAACCATGGATGAACATAATGGATCAGTCCAAAGCCCACGCCTAACCCTCCGCCCCCTGCCACTGGAAGCTGACCTGCTCATAGTCGTCCCCCTCGGCCAGCAGTTCCGCGAGTTTGAGGTTGCGGCTTTTTTCTCCCATCATCACCTCATAGATGCTGTCCGGCACGAAGTTCTGCGCCTCCATCAGTAGGGTGGCGTTGAGGTAGGAGTTGTGTGCATCCGGCAGCAGGATGGCCGGCAGATAGTCGTATGCGAACGAGCCGGAGCTGGTTTCCCAGTTGGACACGCGTTCCGCACCCTTGCCCAGCACGCGCAGCCAGACCGCGAGGGGCTTCTTGGTGAGGATGGCGATGCCGAAATGCACCTTGCCCTGTTCGTCGGTATGCAGCCGCCGTACCATGCCGACCCACCACTGTTTGACGTTCTGGTCGGAGATTCCGCATAGCGCGCCGATCTTGACCCAGGACCCGGCGTTCTTCGGCAGCATGCCGCCGAGGCCTTGCGCGCTGATATCCTGGATCGCCCAGTCTTCCGAGGTGTAATCAACCTGCTCGGCGGCGAGGCCGAGGCCTTCGGAGCGTTCTTTCAGCCTGGCGGCGTCTTCTCCGGAAAGGCTGGTGATGCGGTTCAGGTCGATGTGCGTGACCAGCTTGCTGATGACCTTGAAGCCATGCACTATCTTGATCGTGGCGCTGATACCCTTGCGTTCCTGAATGCGGTGCGGCTGTTCCTTGCCCCAATAGAGCTGCAGGTGCTTGAGCACGATGACCTTGCCGTCCGGGGTGAATTCGTTGCCGAAGCGTAGTTCCTGCTCGACGACGCCGCGCTCGTTGCGGTGGATGATTTCTTCCAGCCGGGGAACAACCTTGTCCGTCCCGAAGAAGCGTATGGTGGATGTTGCCTGGAGATTTTCGCCCACATGCTTCGGCGCACCGGGATTGGCGAGGTCAAGGTAATTCGTGCAGCCGGCATCAGGCGTTGCCTTGATGACAAAGAAGCCGGCCAGCCGCGCGGCAATGCGGTAAGCCACTTCGATCTGCTCGGGCGCCAGGGTGCCGGGAGAAGACACGTACAACGCCAAGGCGCGCAAAAATTCGCGCTGCGGGCTGGTGTGCACGGCGTGCCCGGCATAGGCGTACACCATGGACTCGGCAAACTGGTTTTCTTCCACGAAGCGGTACTGGCGGTAAAGCTCGTTCCAGACTTCCTGCTCCACCTCGATGTAGCGCATCAGGCCCAGCTTCATCTGCTCGGCGACCGCGCGCAGCAGCCTGACGCTGATGACGGGCATCTGCTCCCTGATGTCCTCCGGTTTCTTGCCGGTCTTCTGGTATTCGTTGATGCACACCGCATAGGTTTCGGCCAGCGCCTTCATGAAGGCATGGCAGCAGCGCCACAGGCGCATGCCGCGAAAATCCTGCAAATGCGGCTCGGCAAGGTATTGCCGCAGCAGTTCCGCATGCAACGGCTGGCCGGTCTCGTCCAGCAGCCTGGCGACGTCGAGACGGTTCCTGAAATAAAAGCCGGGTGTGCCCTTGAATGAGTCCAGCCAGGAAGTGACTTCTTCCAGCGCCTTGAGTGGATCGTTCTTCGGAAGGTCGGCAAGAAGCTTCTTCGCCGCCTCCGCATTGAACATGGGATGGTCCGGTTTGCTGTCCAGTTTGTCGAGCCAGGAAAACATAGCGCTTCAACTCCTCTTCATGCCTCGCATAATACCCCGATCGCGCACCTACAGCACCAACCGGTTATTCAGGCAGGTCTTGGCTTGCGCGAGCCTTGCCACGGTCGGCAGCAAATTCAGGCCGGTTTCTTCTTTCAGGGCCAGCGCATTTTCTTTCAGGTCATCCAGGGAAATTTCTATCGGCTGGCCGGCCGCCGCGAAGGCAATGGCATTGCCGCTTTCGCATGACGGAAACACCAGCGCGCGATCTTCGAATGCCGTGCAGATGCGCGCCATGCTGCCCTTGAAGCCGCGGCTGCGCCCGAGCAAATTGACCGCCAGCACGCCTTCATTGCCCAAGCGCTCCCGGCACATCTGATAGAACGGCAGGGTATCCAGAACGCCGGCACGCGCATTATGGTCGAAACCGTCCACCAGGATCAGGTCGAATTTCTTGCTGCTGTTCAGCACGTATTCCGCACCGTCGCCGACCACGAGATGGATGCGCTTTGCATCCTCCGGCAGTTTGAAATACAGCCGGGCGGAGACGACTACGTCCGGATCGATTTCCACCACCGTGAGATGGGCGAGCAGGCGATGGCGGTACAGGAATTTGGTCAGCGAGGCCGCGCCCAGCCCGATCAGCAAGACTTTTCTGGGCCAATGTCCCGCATCCCTCAACAGCAGGCTGGCCATCATCTCGCGGGTATATTCCAGTTCCAGCGACCACGGGCGCGCGATGCGCATCGCACCCTGTATCCACGAAGTGCCAAAGTGCAGATAGCGTACGCCGGATTGCTCGGAGATGTTGATGTGCATAGTCAAGCTTGTTTCAACCTAAGCCGGACGAGCCGGAACCAAAAAGATAAACTGTCGGCGTATTCAACTTTCCGACGGAGGTTGAGATGTTAAAGCCCTTGACCGAACGATACAAGAACGAAATATCCGGTGTTCTTTCCTGTTTTGACAGGATCGTGATCACGGGTATCCGCATTGCCGACTTCGGGCGCGCGCAGGCGATTGGTGTCCAGTTCCCTGGGAAAGAAGGTGACGCCACAACTGGCGCAAGAGCTGGGCAGCCGCCTGTCTGCCCGTATCGAAGGGACTTGCATCAAGCATCATATGGGCAGCGCCTCGGTCAAAATCTACGACAAATCTGGCCGGGCGCTGCGCATCGAAACCACGGAACGCACGGAAAAAGCGAAACTTGTCGAAAAGTTAGCGGGGGATGCGCGCTCATCTTTTTGGTGAATACCGCTCCTTATAAAATTCATTGGTTTTATTCCGTGTTATCCGTGTATTCCGTGATTGGCTGCCGTTTCCAAGTTAAATGGAACTAACCTTGGATAGGGTATGGCGGAAACGGGTTATGCGGTATATCCTGCGAACTGAAGTGTACCCTTTCATGTCGCGCCGGGAGGTAATGTGGAACTCGTACTGTGGCGTCATGCCGAGGCCGAAGATGGCATGCCCGATAATGCCCGCCCGCTCACGGCCAAGGGAAAGAAACAGGCCGATAATATGGCGGCTTTCCTGCGCGCCCGCCTGCCGGATGGCACACGCATCCTGGCCAGTCCCGCCAAGCGCGCCCAGCAAACCGTGCAGGCGCTCGCCAGACATTTCACCACGGAACCCGGCATCGCGCCGGGCGCATCGCCCGAAGACATCCTGAATGCTGCGGACTGGCCGGACGGCGAAGGCTGCGTGCTGATCGTCGGCCATCAGCCCGCATTGGGCGAAGCTGCCGCGCTGCTCATGACCGGCCATGCGGATTCGTGGGGCATCAAGAAGGGCGCGGTATGGTGGTTCAACCGCCGCGCGCACGGCCAGACCTCGCTGCGCCTTGCCATCGCGCCGGATCATTTGTAACTCTTATTTTCCAAGGAGACCATCATGTTTGAATCAGCGGAACTGGGGCACAAGATAGACAAGGCCACCTACGACGCCGAAGCGCCCAAGCTGCGCGAGGCGCTGCTGGATGTGCAATTCGATCTGGCGCAAAACGCCAAATTCCCGGTCATCATCCTGGTGGGCGGCGTGGACGGCGCGGGACGCGGCGAGACCGTCAACCTGCTCAACGAGTGGATGGACCCGCGCTATATCCAGACCCACGGCATGGGCGAGCCGTCCGATGAGGAACTGGATCGCCCGATGATGTGGCGTTTCTGGCGCGCCCTGCCGCCCAAGGGCAAGATCGGGGTGTTCCTCGGCTCCTGGTACACCTGGCCGATTCTCAACCGGGTGCATGGCCTGACCAAGGTCGCCGATCTCGACCAGAGCCTGGAGCGTGCCAAACGCCTGGAACGGATGCTGACCGACGAAGGCGCGCTGATCATCAAATTCTGGCTGCACCTGTCCAAGGAAAAACAGCAGGCCCGGCTCAGGCTGCTGGAGAAAGACCCCAAGACCCGCTGGCGCGTGACCAAGCGCGATTGGGAGCACTACAAGCTCTACAAGAAATTTAAGACCGTCCATGAAAGCGTCATCCGCCACACCAGCACGGCGGAAGCGCCGTGGATCATCGTCGAGGGCGCGGATGAACGTTACCGCAGCCTGACGGTGGGCAAGGTCATTCTCGGGGCCATCCGCAAGCGCCTCGACGAGGCCGGTGAAAAAGCCCCCAAGGTGCATGCGCCCCCGCTGCTGCCGTCGATCGACAACCTGCATATCCTGAAAACTCTCGATCTCAGCCAGAAGCTGGAGAAGAAGAAATTCCAGGCGGAACTGGAAAAATATCAGGGCAAACTTGCGTTGCTGACGCGCGACCCGAAATTCAAGAATATCACCGTGATCGCGGTGTTCGAGGGCAATGACGCCGCCGGCAAGGGCGGCAGCATCCGCCGCATCACCAGCGCGGTGGACGCGCGGCAATATCAAGTCGTACCGATCGCCGCGCCGACCGAGGAAGAACGCGCCCAGCCTTACCTGTGGCGGTTCTGGCGGCACATCCCGCGCAAGGGCCGCCTGACGATCTTCGACCGATCCTGGTACGGACGCGTGCTGGTGGAGCGCGTGGAGGGCTTTTGCAGCAATGCCGACTGGATGCGCGCCTACAGCGAGATCAACGATTTCGAAGCGCAACTGGCGAGACACAATATCGTGCTGGTCAAGTATTGGCTGACCATCAGCAAGGAAGAGCAGCTCAAGCGCTTCAACGAGCGCAAGAAGATCGGCTTCAAGCGTTTCAAGATCACCGAGGAAGACTGGCGCAACCGCAAGAAATGGGGCGAATACGAGCAGGCCATCTGCGACATGGCCGACCGCACCAGCACCGAGATTGCGCCGTGGACGCTGGTGGAAGCCAACGACAAGAACTTCGCGCGTATCAAGATTCTGAAGACGCTGTGCCAGCGCATCGAAGCGGCGATGAAGAAAAAGTAGCTTGCCCGTCACCCAACCCGTTCTAAGGAGATAACCATGAAAACAAGAGTGCTGGTGCTGTACTACTCAAGCTATGGCCATATCGAAGCCATGGCGCAGGCGGTTGCCGCCGGCGCGCGCGAGGTGGCGGATAGCGAAGTCACCATCAAGCGCGTGGCGGAATTGATGCCGGAAGAGGCGGCGCGCAAGGCGGGCGTCAAGCTGGATCAGGCCGCGCCCATCGCTGTTCCCAATGAACTTGCCGATTACGACGCCATCATCTTCGGCACGCCGACGCGCTTCGGCAACATGGCGGCGCAGATGCGCAACTTCCTCGACCAGACCGGCGGGCTATGGGCCAAGGGCGCGCTGATCGGCAAGGTCGGCAGCGTGTTCGCCTCCAGCGCCACCCAGCACGGCGGGCAGGAAAGCACCATCCTGTCGTTCCACACCACCCTGCTGCATCACGGCATGGTGATCGTCGGCGTGCCCTATTCCTGCGCCGACCAGATGCGCACCGACGAAATCACCGGCGGCTCGCCCTACGGCGCCAGCACCATCGCCGGCGGCGACGGCAAGCGCCAGCCTTCGCCCAACGAACTGGGCATCGCGCGTTTTCAGGGTAAGCATGTTGCGCAAGTCGCGCGCAAACTTCTGCTTGGCGGCCAAAGTTAACCTGAAAACCGCAGTTGGTGGTGTTTTCAGGTTAATCCGCACCGGGCAGCGCATCGTTGGGAAAACGTCGGGTATGTTTACTGCGTAACCCCGCACAGGCGCAACTTTTCGGCGCGCGATAGGGTCTTGATTTGCATCTCGCGTTTCAGCGCGGCGGACTTGTCGGCACACAGCTCAACGTGCGCCAGCCGCACCGGGGTGCGTCCGCGCGTGTACTTGGCGCCCTCGCCTGCGTTGTGCACGGCCAGACGTTTTTCCAGATCGTTGGTGATGCCGCAATACAGGGTGCCGTCGGCGCATTGCAGAAGGTAGCACGCCCAATTCATCGCCTGCGCAGCCTCCAGGCAGAGGCCAGCATCAATCCCATCACCCCCAGCACCAGCGCATTACCCCAACGCACATACGGCGTGCTCCCCGCATAACCCTGCACCTGCCCGGTGAGCGCGCCTTCCTCGTGCTGCGGCAACATCTGCAGGATGCGGCCATCGCGCCCGATGATGGAGGTGACGCCGGTGTTGGTGGCGCGCAGCATCATGCGCCCGCTCTCCAGCGCACGCATCTGTGAAATCTGGTTGTGCTGCATCGCGGCGTGCGAGTTGCCGTACCAGGCGTCGTTGCTGACGTTCACCAGCAGCGTGGCTGCGGGCAGCGCACGAATGATCTCCTCGCCGAACGCATCTTCGTAGCAGATGTTCACGGCGATCTTTTGCCCCGCGACCCTGAGCGGCGGCTGGGCAATGCCGCCGCGCGCCAGATCGGACATCGGGATGTTCAGCACTTCGTTGATGAACCAGCCCAACGCCGGGCGCAGCGGGATGAATTCGCCGAACACGACCAGATGGTTTTTGCGGTAGCTTTGGCTTTCCGCCGTGCCGAGCGTGAATACGCTGTTGTAGTACATGCCGTGGTCACGCTCGAATGCGCCGATGAGGATATCGCCGCCGTTCTGGCGCACATGGTCGCGCAGGATGGCCGCATAGTTTTCCGGCACTTCGTCGCGCTGCAGCGGCAGTGCGGATTCCGGCAACACGACCAGGCGCGCATCGCTTTGCTGGACCAGTTTGCGATAGGTCTCCAGCGTGCCGACGAGTTTATCTTCACGGAATTTCAGTTCCTGCGGGATGTTGCCCTGCAGCAGGCTCACCTTGAGCGGCTCACCTTCTGCCTGCGTCCACTCCACTTCCCGCAGCGCCAGGCCACCCAGCCACAACACACCCAGTACAATAAACGCCGCTTTGCCCTGCCTGCTCCAGCGCTCCTGCAATACAAGGGCAAGCAGGCCTGCGCTGATGGCCACCATCAGCGACACGCCATACACGCCGAGCAGCGGCGCATAGCCTGCCAACGGGCTGGATGCTGCCTGCGAATAACCGAACGCCAGCCACGGGAAGCCGGTGAAGATCAGGCCGCGCAGCCATTCCACTGACACCCATAGCGCGGGCATCACCAGCAGCACACGCACCCACGCCGGTGCTTGCAGCCTTGCCTGTGCATAACCGATCAACGCGGGGAACAATGCCAGGAACGCAGCGAATAATGCGGTGCCGGGCAATGCCAGCAGGAACGGCATGTCGCCATAGTCATGCAGCGCGACGTATATCCAGCCTATGCCCGCGCTGAACAGGCCGAGGCCAAAAGCAAAACCGGATTTGGCGGCTGCGCGGCCATCCTTCACATGCAGCCCCCGCAAGGGGGACGCCGCAGTGAACCCAACGGCTTTACCGTTACCCTGGCGCAGCCATTGAACGAATAGCGCCATAAGCGCAAACACAGTCAACGGGAATAGCGAGAAAGGCGCGAAACCGAGCACGGCCAGCAGGCCCGCACAAAATGCCAAAACGGATTGATTCGAACGCAAAGTGTTCACTTAATGCACAGTCATGATTGATTCGGCCAATTATACGGCGTAAGTTGGCGGCACGAAAAATTGGATTGCATTACCACAACAAACAGAAAAACTTGCGTTTCTGTTTGCGGATATTTGCGGCCGCACCGCGCTTTATGAACGTCTTGGGGACGGACTGGCACGCCGCCTGATTGCAAGGTGCATTGCCATGATGGTTAGTAAAGCCACAACCGATTGATTTTGCTTGCTTCGCAGGCGTATTTGTATCGCTGGATTCCGGCTTCCGCCGGAATGACGGCCTAATGGATAATTTGGTTTCAACGCAACAAAGCTGTATAGCAACACTGTGCATTCGCACAGGAAAAGCGGACGGGGACTGCGTAAAAGATCAGCCAGATCGGGTATGGCTCGAGTCCTGTGTTTCAGAGGTCCTTCAGAACGATTCATCCTCGCGCAAGTAGCGCCATTGCCCGGCAGGCAGGTCGCCCAATTTGACCTTGCCGATGCGCACACGTTTCAGTCCGGTGACTTTAAGACCGACCAACTCGCACATGCGGCGGATCTGGCGTTTTTTTCCTTCGCGCAGGATGAAGCGTAACTGATCCTCGTTTTGCCAGTTCACCCTGGCGGGCTTCAGCGTCTCGCCATCCAGCTTCAGGCCGTGGTTCAGCATGGTCAAGCCGTTGCCAATGATCTTGCCCTGCACGCGCACCAGATATTCTTTGTCTATATTTGAATCTTCTCCTACCAGTTGCCTGGCGATACGGCCATCCTGAGTCAGCACCAGCAAACCTTGCGAATCAATATCCAGGCGCCCTGCAGGTGCAAGGCCGCTCAAGTGCTTGGGGTGGAAATGCAGCGGTGATTTGTCTGCGGGGAAACGCGTGCCTGCATTAATCAGCGTGACGGCCGGCCTGTGGTTGTCTTCAGCCTGCCCGGAAACATAGCCAACAGGCTTATTCAGCAGTATGGTCACGCGCGTCTGCTGTTTGTTCTGCGCGGCGCGGTTCAGGGTAATACGTTGTGCCGGATCGATCCTGGTGCCCAGCTCGGTCACCGGCTTGCCGTCAACCAGCACCCAGCCCCGCTCGATGTAGCTGTCCGCTTCGCGGCGGGAACACAGGCCTTGTTCGGACATCAATTTGGAGAGGCGAATTTTTTCCATGGGTTTCCGGGAGTTGTTCTATGCAGGTGCCGCCTGCGCATAAAACCAGCGGCAATTGAAACCGTCACTCCTGTCAGTACTGGCCGTTGAATTGGCGGTCGACCAGCTTCACATCGGCCATGCGCAGCCTTCTGGGAAGTGGTACTGCTATGATGCGTATCAACTTAGTGACAGTTTCTGATTCTTCGAGCAGCATCTTGTCCAGCAAATCTTTTGCTTGGGGTGGGTTATGCAGCGTTCTTGCCATGAATTTTAACATGTATGTTTTTCTTATATTAGGTTAACTTGGCTCACGGACAATCAGCAGGCTGCGCAAATAGTTCAGCCAGGCTTGTCTTCATCCAGCCCCAGCTCCTGAATTTTGCGTGTCAACGTGTTGCGCCCCATACCCAGCAAGGTGGCGGCTTCGATGCGCCTGCCTCCGGTGTGTTGCAGCGCTTGCGTGATGAGTGTGCTTTCAAACTGCCTGGTGAGCATGCCCAGAATATTTTCGTCACCGCGCTGCAAGGCGAGGGCAACCTGCTGCGCCAGGGCGCTGCGCCACTCGCCCGACATGGCGGATGCGGCCTGCGCTGCACGCCATTCCGGCGGCAGGTCGACGATCTCCACCTGCTGCGATGGGGTCATTACGGTGAGCCAGTGGCACAGGTTTTCCAATTGCCGCACGTTGCCGGGAAAGTCTTGCGCCATCAGGTATTGGGTGGCGGCTTCGCTTAACAATTTCGGCTCGACACCCAGTTCGTGCGCGCTCTTTTGCAGAAAGTGTTTCGCCAGCAGCGGAATGTCCTCGCGCCGTTCGCGCAACGGCGGCAGGCGCATGCGGATGACGTTGAGGCGGTGAAACAGGTCCTCGCGGAACAGGCCCTGCTTCACGCGCTCGTCCAGATTCTGGTGGGTGGCGGCGATGATGCGCACGTTGGCCTTGATCGGCTGGTGGCCGCCGACGCGGTAATAATTTCCATCGGATAACACGCGCAGCAGGCGCGTCTGCAATTCGGCGGGCATGTCGCCGATCTCATCGAGAAACAGTGTGCCGCCCTCGGCCTGCTCGAAGCGCCCGTGGCGTGTGGCCGTGGCACCGGTGAACGCGCCGCGCTCGTGGCCGAACAATTCCGATTCGAGCAAGTCTTTCGGGATGGCGGCGGTGTTGATGGCGACGAAAGGCTTATCGGCGCGCGGGCTGTGGCGGTGCAACGCCTGCGCCACCAGTTCCTTGCCGGTGCCGGATTCGCCGTTGATCAGTACCGTGGCGTGCGATTGCGCGAGCCTGCCGATGGCGCGGAATACCTCCTGCATGGCGGGTGCCTGTCCCAGAATATCCGGTGCGGCGAGAATGGTTTTGGGTGAGGTATTCTTGCGCTGGCTCTGTTCCAGCGCGCGGTGGATCAGCTCAACCGCGTGGTTGATGTCGAACGGCTTGGGCAGGTATTCGAATGCCCCGCCCTGAAACGAGGAGACCGCGCTCTCCAGATCGGAATAGGCGGTCATGATGATGACCGGCAGACTCGGGTAACGCTCGCGCAGGACTTGCAGCATCTCCAGCCCGGAACTGCCGGGCATGCGGATGTCGCTGATGACCATTTGCGGCGCGCCTTGCGCGAGTGCCTGCTGCGCCTCGTCGGCGGAGGCAAAGCTCCTGAATTCGATACCCTCGCGCGCCAGGGCTTTTTCCAGCACCCAGCGGATGGAGCGGTCGTCGTCGATGATCCACACAGCCTGCATATTGGTTCCCATAACGATTTTCCGAGTCTACTGGAGCGGGAGCAGCACGGTGAAACAGGTGCGCCCCGGTTCGCTATCGAACTCGATGCTGCCCTGATGCTGGCTGACGAAGTCCTGCGCCAGGGTCAGCCCCAGGCCGTGCCCGTCGGGGCGTCCTGACACCAGCGGATAAAAAATCTTGTCGCTCAACTGCGCCGGTATACCGGGGCCATTATCGATGATTTGCACCATGACAGCCAGACGGTGAAGCTTCTTTACCAGCGTGACCTGGCGTGCGATACGCGTGCGCAGCACGATGGCGCCTTGGCCCTGCATGGCCTGCGCCGCATTGCGCACGATGTTGAGCAGCACCTGGATCAGCTGCTCCTTGTCGCCAAGCAGCGCAGGAAGGCTGACATCATAGTCGCGCCGAATGGACAATCCAGCCGGCATTTCGGCCAGCACGACGCTACGCACCCGCTCCAGCACCTCATGGATATTGAGTGTACTGAAATGCGGTTCGTGTTGCGGCGTAAGCAGTTTCTCCGTCAGCACACGCAAGCGGTCCGTTTCCTGAATCACTACTTGGGTATATTCGCGCAAGGCGGGTTTTTCCAGTTCCTGTTCCAGCAATTGCGCCGCACCCCGGATGCCGCCCAACGGATTCTTGATTTCGTGCGCCAGATTGCGCAACAGCAGGCGACTGGCCCGTGTCTGGTCAAGCATCTGCTCCTCGCGCGCCAGTTTCAGCGGGCGATCCATGGGATGGAACTCGAGCAGCAGGTAACGTTTGCCGAGTTGCAGCGGGGTGGCCGTACAATGCAGGTGCAGCCTGGCGTGCGCGTGTGTGCCCAGCGTGAGATCGTGCTCGATGTAGCTGGCGTTGTTATCCAGCGCCTGTTGCATCGCGGCAACCAGTTGTCCGGTATGGGTAAAGGCATGCTGTAACGGATAGCCAACCAGGTTTTTGCCGCTCAGCGCAAACAGGTTTTCTGCGGACGGGTTGAGGTAGGCGATGTGCGATTGCTCGTCCAGCAGGATGACTGCCGTGGCGAGGTGTTCCAGCGTGGGGAAAAAGGCATCAGGCATAAGTACTGAAATGCGGAAATATGCCGGGTGCAGGTATCACTTGAGATTGGACAGTTCAGTCTTGAGCGCGCCCACATTTTTTTCGTGCAGCGACACCTGTCCTTGCAGGAACTTCATTTTCTCATCGTGTTTGGCCGTGTTGCGGTAAGCCTTGCCATCCTTGCCGGCAGATGTTTCCGGATTCTCCGCGCCATCTTTCAGGTTCTGGCGCGCCTCGGCAAGCATATTCTCTTCTGCCGACAATTCATCTTCAAGTATCTTGCGGCGAGTCCCGTCACGGCTTCTCTGCATCCCGTTATCCACCTTGGGGAAGCCATAGGAACTGGTATTATTGCGTGTACGCTCAACACGTTCAGGCAGGGATGCAGCAGGCAATGAAGAGGGCAACGGCTCGAGATCGAGTTTTTTTGAACCCTTCGTAGGAGAGCTGGAATAGGTAACATGCCCTTCAGAATCAACGGATTTGTAGATTTCAGCTTGTGCCCAGCCAATATGGCACATGCAAAGCAACAAGAAAAATGAACAACCCGGTTTCATAATTTGCATGCGGATATGAGTCATAGTAGCCAAAGTATAGGTTAAAGTCCGGCAATGTGACAACGGCGGCTCCAAATATGCATTGCCGTGGTCCGAACAAAATTCAAACCAAGTTACAACCAGGCACAAAGCTTGTAGAATCCCGCAAACCCAGTGCAAGTGTATTACATCGTGCATGGCGGTAAATTTATTCTAAACGATTAATATCCAGAAGATGGGAGTTATAGTGTTTTCGTCCCTGCCAAACCCTTATCTGCGCCAAAGCGGCTCTCTGCGGAAGATGGCAAAATGAGCCGCTTGCTGTTTCTTTTTGCCATCGCCGTCATTGTTTACTTGTTGCTGAAATCATTCCGCAACAGGATGTCCGGGAAAAATGCCCCCGGAGAAAATACACCCGGGCAGGCTGAAGATATGGTGCGTTGCGTGCATTGCGGTGTGCATTTGCCCAAACACGAAAGTATCCTGGTGGATAACAAGTTCTATTGCAGCAAGGCGCATCACCGCATACACACAGAAAAACCAGAATAGCCTGATGCCGGACAACTGGCCTTCCTTCACTTTACGATCACGCGCTTATTCCGCTCCCGCGCCGGAGGATTTGTGGCGTTCGGTTTCCATCTTCAATTTTTACCGCCTGGCCATGGGCGCGCTGTTTGTATTTCTGGTGAGCCAGTTTGGCAATACACTGTCTTTGGGTTCGAGCAACCCGCCGTTGTTCTTCCGCACCAGCATCGTGTATGTCGCCCTGGCATTGGCTTCGCAAATGGCGATCAAATTACGCCAGCCCCGCGCCAGCTTGCAGTTGGCGCTACAGGTGGGGACGGATATTGTTTGTGTGACTGTGCTTTTGCATGCCAGCGGCGGCATACAGAGCAGCCTGGGGATGCTGCTGCTGGTGTCGCTGGTGGCAGCAGGGATGATCAGCCGCGGCAAGATTACCCTGTTCTTTGCGGCGTTGGCCAGCCTCGCATTGTTGCTGCAACACTCCTACGCGGTACTTTTCCAGGACGCGGCAGTCGCGCAGTATGTACAAGTCGGTTTGCTGTGTATCGCATATTTTGCGGTTGCATGGCTGGCGCACACACTGGCGAAATATGCCATCGCCAGCGAAAAGCTGGCCACCCTGCGCGGCGTGGACCTGGCCAACATGGCGGAAGCCAGCCGACTGGTGATTCAGGACATGCCGGACGGCGTGCTGGTGGTGGACAAGCATGGCGTAATCAGGCAACACAACCCGAGTGCGGAGCGTTTGCTGGGATACACATTCCCAAATGCGGGCAATGTCACACTGGATGAATGCGCCCCGCTGCTGGTCGGGCTGTTTGCCGCATGGCGCCAGAACTATGGCCGCGCGCATGAGATGCTGCGCCTGCCTGCCACCAATCATCAGGTGCGCGTGCGTTTCTTGCCGGTACAGCGTGATGGGTTCTGGGGGGCGGTATTATTTTTCGAGGATATGCAGCGCGTCCAGGCACAGGCGCAGCAAATCAAGCTTGCGGCACTGGGACGCCTGACCGCCAACATCGCCCACGAGGTGCGCAATCCGCTGGCATCAATCAGCTACGCGACCGAATTGTTGCGCGAGGGGGAACACGATCCGGCGCAGGTGCGGCTGTTCCAGATCATCCTGGACAATGCCGCACGGCTGAACCGTATCGTGCAGGACGTAATGCAGCTGAACCAGCGTGACCGGGTGCAGAACGAAACAATAAACCTGGCGGAGAAACTGCCGGTTTTTATCGAGGAGTTGCGCAACACAGAAGGCGTGCCGCAGGATGTGTTTTCGCTTGATGTGCAATCGCCTTGCGAGGTAAATTTCGACCGTGTGCACCTGGAGCAAGTGCTGTGGAACCTGTGCAGCAATGCCTTGCGTTACTGCCAGAAGCAGGCACGCAGCGTGGGGCTGAGTGTTTGGCGCTCCACTAATGGCAGGGTAGTGCTGGAAGTCGCCGATGATGGGCCGGCAATCGCCCCGGATATTGTCCAGAAACTATTTGAGCCATTTTTTACCACGTCGACCGGGGGTACCGGCTTGGGCCTGTACATCGCACGTGAATTGTGTGAAGCCAACGGCGCGATGCTTGAATATGTGTCGCGTACTTCAGGCGGGGCGTGCTTCCGCATTGTATTTGGAGAAAAAAATGAACGCTGACCGCAAGCTTGCCGCAGCACGCGTGCTGGTGGTAGACGACGAACCGGACATACTGGAACTGCTGGAACTGGCGCTGGTGCGCATGGGGCTACAAGTCGAGCGCGCCACCAATGTGCGCGAGGCGCTGCAACAACTGGACAGCAAATTTTATGATTTGTGCCTGACCGACATGCGCCTGCCGGATGGCGAGGGCCTGGAGGTGGTGCAGCATATTGTTGCGCACAACATGGAGGTGCCGGTCGCGGTGATTACGGCACACGGCAACATGGAAAATGCGATTACCGTACTCAAGGCGGGTGCTTTCGATTACCTGTCCAAGCCGGTCGCGCTGGAGCAATTACGCATCCTGGTCAAGGCTGCACTCAAGTTGCCGCAGCCATCTGCCGCGGTGCGGGACGGGGTGCGTACGCTATTGGGATGTTCCCCGGCCATGGAGAAGGTGCGCGACCTGATTGGGCGTGTCGCACGCAGCCAGGCTCCGGTGCATATCAGCGGCGAATCGGGTAGCGGCAAGGAACTGGCGGCGCGCCTGATTGTGGAGAAAAGTGCACGGCGCGACCAGCCCTTCATCGCGGTGAACTGCGGCGCAATCCCGGAAACACTGATGGAAAGTGAATTTTTCGGTTACCGCAAGGGCGCATTCACCGGCGCGGAAAAGGATCGTGACGGTTTCTTCCAGGCAGCCAACGGGGGCACCCTCTTCCTCGATGAAGTGGCCGACCTGCCACTATCCATGCAGGTGAAATTATTGCGCGCCATCCAGGAGAAAAAAGTACGCAAGGTAGGCGCTACGCAGGAAGATGCAGTAGACGTACGCATCATCAGTGCCACCCATCACGCCCTCGCGGAATTGGTACAGCAGGGTAAGTTCCGCCAGGATTTGTACTACCGCCTGAATGTGATCAACCTGCCCATGCCGCCGTTGCGCGAAATGCGCGATGACATCGCGGAAGTTGCAAACCGGTTATTGGTACGCCTGCGTGGCGACACGGGGGTAAATTTTTCGCCCGCAGCCTTGCAGGCATTGAGCCATCACGACTTTCCCGGCAACGTGCGCGAGCTGGAAAACATTATCGAGCGCGCGCTGGCCTTGTGTTCGGACGGGATCATTACACCGGCCGACCTGCAACTGGCGCCCGCAGACCTCGGCGAACCAAGCGCAACAAGCAAATCCGGTGCGGGCAGCAAATACCCGCTTGCCGATTATCTGGATAATGTCGAGCGCACGGCTATCCTGGAGGCGTTGCACCAGACAGATTTCAATCGCACCGCCGCTGCCAGAATACTGGGCGTGACTTTCCGCGCCCTGCGCTACCGCATGGAGCGGCTGGGTATTTCCGACAAGGACAAGTAAACGATGAAGGTTGGGGCAAACGGGTGGGTCAGCGGTGTGCGCCGTATTGCTTCGCCCAACTGCGATGCCCGCCCGCCGGGCACTGCGATAGAGCTGCTGGTCATCCACAACATCAGCCTGCCGCCAGGCGAGTTTGGCGGCCAGGCAATCACGCAACTGTTCACCAACACCCTCGATACGGAAGCGCATCCCTACTACGCTCAACTTCTGGGCTTGAAAGTTTCTGCCCATTTTTTGATCCGGCGCGATGGGAAAATTATACAGTTCGTACCATGCAGCAAACGTGCCTGGCATGCGGGCGTGTCTGCATGGCAAGGCCGCTCCGGCTGCAACGATTTTTCCATCGGCGTGGAACTGGAAGGCAGCGACTACGTGCCGTTCAATGACCCGCAATATGTCGCGCTGCTGCGGCTGACCCGGTTGCTGCGGCGTGCCTATCCGGTTCGCGCCATAGCCGGGCACGCCAACATCGCACCGGGACGCAAGACCGATCCCGGCCCCTGTTTCGACTGGCCGCGCTACCTTGGAAAAACCTGAGAATCAGACCGGCTGATGCTGATAAGCGTAAACAGTAAATTGCATAAGTGCTTATAAGAACAGCACACTCAGCCGAGTTTTAAGGATGAGAAGGAGATGACAAGGCGAGCGGTTCATCCAAAGCCGAATCAATCAGGTTTTGCGGTAGGTGCTTAGTGGGCTTTACACCCAGCCCTTTCAGCATTTCTGCTTGGCGAATTACGTTGCCTTTGCCACCGGTAAATTTGCCGTAAGCTTTATCATATGTATCTTTGGCTTGATTCAGGCGCTCGCCCAGTTTATCGAGGTCTTCCACAAAACCGACCAGTTTGTCATAGAGCTCCGCCCCGCGACTGGCGATGTCCTGCGCGTTGCGGTTCTGCTGCTCCTGCCGCCACAGATGTGCCACAGTGCGGACGACAAATAGTAAGGTGCTGGGACTCACCAGCAAGACGTTTTTCTTCCATGCGTCTTGCCACAAATTGCTGTCATGCGAAATGGCAAGCATGAAGGCTGGCTCTACCGGTATGAACATCAACACAAAATCGAGCGATTGCAAACCGTAAAGCTGCTGGTAGTTCTTCTCGGAAAGCCCCTTTATGTGGGCGCGCACCGAGTCCAGATGACGCTTCAGGGCGGCATCGCGTTCGAGGCCAGTTTCAGCATTAGCGTGTTCTTCATAAGCCGTGAGCGAAACCTTGGCATCGACGATCAGGTGCCGGTCTTCCGGCAGGTGAACCACCACGTCCGGCTGGGCGCGTGTGCCGTCGTCACGAGTATGGCTTTCTTGCACGTCATATTCATGACCTTTGCGCAAACCGGAAGCCTCTAACACCCGCTCCAGAATCAACTCCCCCCAATTGCCCTGCGCCTTGGCCTGCCCCTTGAGAGCGCGGGTGAGGTTGTGTGCATCTTCTGATAACTGGTTGTTTAACGCCATCAGTTGCCTGACCTGCTCGGCCAGTGCCGAACGGTCTTTACCTTCCTGAACATAGACATCATGCACCTTGCCCTGAAATTCGGTGATTTTGACCTTGAGCGGTTCCAGCAACTGGTCAAGGTTAGTCTTGTTTTGGTCAGTGAATTTTTTGGATTTCTCATCCAGAATTTCACTGGCCAAGGTTTTGAAGCGATTGGAAAGCTGCTCCTCGGCATTTTTCAGAAGCTCCAGTTTTTCTCCGGCCTGTGAGCGTTCTGATTCCAGAGTGGCGGTCAGTTCAGCAATTTGGGTACTCAGCCTTTGCTGCTCTGCGATGAGTTGGTCGCGTAGCGCGGCAAGGTTTTCTTTTTCACGCTGAAGGGTCGCCAGTTGTTCGGCTTGGTTAGTCACGGTGGATTCAGTTGCGCCCAACTTTTCGCGCAAATCTCCCAAGGTTTGCTTGAGATTCTGGATGGTGATATCCGCCGCTTCAATAGCATCTTGCATTTCCGGCAGGCGTGCAGCACGTTCGACAAGCTGCGCACGTTCGTCTCGTGACGCATCAAGTTGATCGCGCCAGAGAGTGGCTTGCTTTTGTAGATTAACGTGCTCAGACGACAGGCGCGTGACATCTTGTTGCGACGCGATTAATCGCTCGTTGAGGCGAGCCATATCGATCTGGCTTTCGCCTTTTGCCTGAACCCCAGCCGCCAAGATATGGGCGCGCAATATCAGCCAAACGGCACCCGCGCCGACCAGCAGCCCTACAGCAAGTGAAGTAAAGAGGTAGATTGATTGTTCCATTGCGTGTTTTTGTTCTCCGTCTGCGCATTATCATGCTTGCGAATATGGGCGGATCGCACAGCTACAAAGACTCGAATATGCTGGTATCCGCACTATAGCGCAACAACTGGCCATGCTCGATATCGAAGTACCAGCCATGCAGCGTAAGCATGCCACTTTCGACACGCTCGCGCACCCACGGGAAGGTCATCAGGTTGCGCAGGGAGATCAGGATGGCGCGTTGTTCACAGGCCTGTAGCCGGTCATCCAGCGCTGCGCCGCGCATGTCACGCTCCACTCCTGCGCGCGCATCCTCAACCAGGTGCATCCAGTCATCAATGAAAGAATCAGGATTATTGATGCCGCCGGTTTCCACCAGCGACCGTATGCCGCCGCAATGGGCGTGACCCAGCACGATGACGTGTTGCACGCCGAGGTTGCGCACACCAAACTCCAGTGCGGCACTGGTGCCGTGATGACCGACCAGGGCTTCTGACGGCGGCACTAGGTTGGCGACGTTGCGGATGACGAACAGGTCGCCCGGCGCGCAATCCAGCACGATGGCGGGATCCACGCGCGAGTCGCAGCAGGCCACCACAAGGATTTTGGGTGTCTGGCCCTGCGCCACCAGTTGCCGGTACAGCGTATCGTCATGGGTAAAATGCTCTTCGCGGAAACGCAGGAAGCCCTGCACCAACTGCTGCGGTGAGGTCATGCACCGGTAATCCGCCGCAAGGCTTCATAATATTT
The DNA here is from genome assembly GCA_028713345.1 of Gallionellaceae bacterium. GTDB lineage: Bacteria > Pseudomonadota > Gammaproteobacteria > Burkholderiales > Gallionellaceae > JAQTOM01. Next base: position 19,036 of record JAQTOM010000020.1, read on the forward strand.
ATCCGAGGTTTTTTGCAGCACATCGAGTGGCACCCTGGGTGCGGGCGGCTGTTTATTCCAGCCGGAAGCTTCCAGCCAGTCGCGCACGAACTGCTTGTCGAAGCTAGGCGGGTTGCAGCCGACGCGATATTCATCGGCGGGCCAGAAACGCGACGAATCGGGCGTCAGCGCCTCGTCGATCAAATACATCTTGCCCGATCCATCCACGCCGAATTCAAATTTGGTGTCGGCGATGATGATGCCCCGTGTAAGCGCATACTCCGCTGCCCGGGTGTACAGCGCCAACGTGGCGTCGCGCACCTCTGCGGCGCGCGCCTCGCCCAGCAGCTTCTGCGCTTCTGCAAATGAAATGTTCTCATCGTGTGCGCCCACCGCAGCCTTGGTGGAAGGCGTAAACAGCGGCTGCGGCAGTTGCTGCGCTTCCTGTAAGCCGGCAGGCAACTTGATGCCGCACACCGTGCCGGTTTTTTTGTAATCCTTCCAGCCCGAACCCACCAGGTAGCCGCGCACGATCGCCTCTATCGGCAGCGGCTTCAGGCGCCTTACCACAAAGGCGCGGCCCGTCACCTGTGCACGGTCGGCTTCGGTCTTCACCACATCTTCCGGCTTGATGCCGGAAAGGTGATTGGGAATAATGTGCCCCAGTTTTGCAAACCAGAAATTGGACAGGCTGGTAAGTATCGCACCCTTGCCCGGCACCGGGTCAGGCAGGATCACATCAAAGGCAGACAGGCGATCAGTCTGGACGATCAGCAAATACTGGTCGTCCACGCCGTAAATATCGCGCACCTTGCCGCGGTGCAGCAGCGGCAGGCTGGTCAGGTTGGATTCGTGTAGTGCGGCCATGTTGTTCCTTTGCTTGCTTGTGTAACGTGAAACTCGCGAAGCGAGCCCTTGTCCCCTCTCCCTCCGGGGGAGGTTAGGGTGGGGGAAACGGGCATGGCAAGTTTCATTATCAGGGGCGGCTATCTTGCCATGCCCGTTAGGGTGGATAAAGCGCAATGCGCGTATCCACCCTACCTGTTTTAATTCAACGCAGACAAAGTAGTCGCGGCAATCGCCTCGGCTTGTTGCTTGCGATAATCGGCAAGTTTCTGCTCCAGCAGCACATTCTGTAGCGCCAGCATGGAAACTACAAACAACCCGGCATTGGCCGCCCCAGCTTCGCCGATGGCGAAGGTGGCAACCGGAATGCCTTTCGGCATCTGCACGATGGACAGCAGCGAGTCCATGCCCTTGAGATACTTGGATGGCATGGGCACGCCCAGCACCGGCAGCGTGGTCTTGCCCGCAATCACCCCGGCCAGATGCGCCGCGCCGCCCGCGCCGGCAATAAAGCATTGCACGCCCTGCGCCGTCATGTCATTGATGTAATCGAACAGCAAGTCGGGCGAGCGGTGCGCCGAAATCACGCGCGCGTCATAAGCCACGCCGAAATCATGCAACTGGCGCGCGGCCTGCTGCATGATATCCCAGTCATTCGCACTGCCCATGACGATTGAAACCAATGGCTTACTCATAGTTTGCTTCCTCACCCCAACCCCTCTCCCGGCGGGAGAGGGGCTTAATGTTATATTTCCTTGTGATAGCCCGCCACGCGCTCGACTTCGTTCTTCGAGCCGAGAATCACCGGCACGCGCTGGTGTAAACCGGACGGCTTGATTTCCATGATGCGTTCGCGTCCGGTGGTGCTGGCTCCGCCTGCCTGCTCCACGATGAAAGACATCGGGTTGGCCTCATACAGCAGGCGCAGCTTGCCCTGCTTGCCGGGTTCCTTGGTGTCGAACGGATACATGAAAATTCCGCCGCGCGTCAGGATGCGGTGCACCTCAGCGACCATGGAGGCCACCCAGCGCATGTTGAAATTTTTCTCGCGCCCCCCCGGCGTCTTGCCTTTCATGCACTCGTCCACATAGCGCTGTACCGGCGCTTCCCAGAAACGCTGGTTGGACATGTTGATGGCGAATTCATGGGTATCGGCAGGGATGGTCATCTTCGGGTGGGTCAGCATGAATTCACCGATATCGTTATCCAGCGTAAAGCCGTCCACGCCGTGGCCGGTGGTCAGAACCAGCATGGTGGAAGGGCCGTACAGCGCATAACCGGAACAGACCTGTTTGGTGCCCGGCTGCAGGAAATCTTCAACTGTCGGGTTGGTCACACCATCCTTGCAGCGCAGAATGGAGAAGATCGTACCCACTGAAATGTTCACGTCAATGTTGGAAGAACCATCCAGAGGATCGAACGTCAGCAGGTACTTGCCTTTCGGATAGCGGGCGGGAATGGGGTAAATATCATCCATCTCTTCCGATGCCATTGCGGCAAGGTGGCCGCTCCATTCATTGGCCTTGATGAAAATGTCATTGGTGATCACATCCAGTTTTTTCTGCGTCTCGCCCTGGATGTTTTCGCTGCCCGCGCTGCCCAGCACGCCGATCAATGCACCCTTGTTCACGCTATGGGCGATTTGCTTGCAGGCGGTAATGATGTCGCTCAGCAGACCGGTGAAATCGCCGGAAGCACCCGGAATATACCGTTGCTCCTCGATGATGAATTGCACTAAGTTCTTGCTCATGTCTCTTGCTTTGGGTTGATTTTGAAGTTTGTTGATTTTACATGCTTTTGCATACCCACTCCATAATAGGCGCAGGGCGAGCGAAGCAAATTTATTTGTTATTCATCTTGAAACACAGCCATTTTGAGTCATTCTAGTCTGAGTTGCCCGCTGCCTTGTTGGGGGTTGTATCGGTTTTAGTGGCAGAACTGGTTGCAGGCGGCTGTGTTGGATTGGCATTGTCTGTTGCTGTGCTTGTGGCTGTGCCGCCAGAACTGCACATGGTTACGTTAGGCGGAATTTGGCCCGCAAACTCTGGCCCGCCATAAATTTTTTCAGTGCACTCAATATAATTTAGCCGGCTCTGTGCATTGACGTGCCCTTTTTTGGCGGCTTTCCGGTACCAGAATTTTGCCTCTTCGAGGCAAGGTGTGACCAGATAGCCATTTTCATAAGAAAAACCGATATTGAACTGTGCAACAGCATCACCGCGTTTGGCTTTACTCCAATCGGTTGCCAGTTCTTTTGATGGCACATAATAGAACGTCCCTGATGGGTCAAGTGGTTTTTGGTACATTTCGGCATAGCAGCCCTGATTGGACCATGCGGGTGCATTTTCAGAAGCAAGTATTGCCATGAAAGAAAAAACGCTTGCCGCCAGTTTGCCTGGTCGCATGCAGCACCCCTTGGATAATTTATTCCTTGGTAATATACCCGTTGGTGTGCCGTTAGGCCAATTACTGTGAGGCGCTCCTGAAGAAATGGCCGGCTCATGACATTTCACGTATGGCTTCCCTTATAATGTAATGCCGTAATGCCGCACCCCGAGAACCAGCCGTACCAAAATTCCCCGCCATGCTGTTCGCATCCAAACATTCACGTCCGCGCTATACCCAACTCCACGGCTCATCCGATGCCCTGGCACTGGCGCAATACGCCGGGCAGCACGCCGCACCATTGGTGGTGATCGCCGCCAATGCGCTGGAAGCGCAGCGGCTGGTGGAGGAGATTCCATTTTTCGCACCCGGCCTGCGCGTGCATCTGCTGCCGGACTGGGAGACGCTGCCCTACGACCACTTCTCGCCGCATCAGGATCTGGTGTCGGAGCGGCTCGCCACGCTGCACCATATCCGCAGCCAGTCATGCGACGTGATTGTGGTGCCGGTCGCCACCGCGCTGTATCCGCTGCCGCCAGTGGAATACCTGGCCGCGTTCACTTTTTTCCTCAAGCGCGGCGAGAAACTGGACATCAACCAGCTGCGCGAACAGCTCACGCTGGCCGGGTACACCCATGTGCAGCAGGTGCTGACGCCGGGCGAATACTGCATACGCGGCGGGCTGATCGACCTGTTTCCGATGGGCAGTCCGGTGCCGTACCGCATCGACCTGTTCGACGACGAGATCGAGACCATCGCCACTTTCGATGTGGACACGCAGCGCACCATCTACCCGGTGCCGGAAATCCGCCTGCTGCCCGCGCGCGAGTTTCCGCTGGATGAGGCCGGGCAGGCGCGCTTCCGCCAGAATTTCCGCGACCAGTTCGAGGGCGACCCGTCCAGGTCGCGCATCTACAAGGACGTGAGCAAGGGCATCGCGCCCGCCGGGATCGAATACTACCTGCCGCTGTTCTTCGAGCGCACCGCCACGCTGTTCGACTACCTGCCCGCACACGCCACGCTGTGCCTGCATCACGAGATAGACGAGGCTATCGCCGGTTTCGCCAAGGACACTGCTTCACGCTACAACCTGCTGCGCGGCGACCCGCAGCGGCCCTTGCTGGAACCGCACAAGCTGTTCATGGATGCGGAGCAGTTTTTTATTCGCGTGAAGGATTTCGACAGACTGGACATTACTTCAACGGGCGTTCCCTCACCCCTGGACCCTCTCCCGGCGGGCGAGGGGAACGCTGACTCCCTCTCCCGCCGGGAGAGGGTTGGGGTGAGGGAAGAATCTAAAAATTTGACGCAGTGTGCCACCGTCCCACTCCCCGACATCGCCGTCAACCGCCGCGCCGAAATTCCCACGCAGGCGTTCCAGAATTTTCTGCAAGACTATAAAGGCCGCGTGCTGCTGCTTGCCGACAGCCTTGGGCGGCGTGAAATCATCTCCGGTTACCTGCACGAATACGGGCTGACGCCCGTGCTGTGCGAGGACTATGCAACCTTCCTCGCCAGCAACCACCAATTCATGCTCGGCGTTGCCGCGCTGCAAAACGGTTTCATCCTGACGGACGACAAGCTTGCCATCGTCACCGAAAGCGAACTGTATGCCGCACAAGCGCGCAGTCGCGCCGCACGCGCCGCGAAGAAGAGCAACGTGGAAGGCATGCTGCGCGACTTGTCCGAGCTCAAGCCGGGCGATCCGGTAGTGCATGAGCAGCACGGCATCGCGCGCTACCAGGGCCTGGCCAATCTCGACCTGGGCGAGGGCGAGAACGAATTTCTGCTGCTGGAATATGCGGAGGGCGACAAGCTGTATGTGCCGGTGGCGCAACTGCATGTGATCAGCCGCTACAGCGGCGGCGCGCCGGATACCGCACCGCTGCACAAACTGGGCAGCGGCGCATGGGACAAAGCCAAGCGCCGCGCCATGCAACAGGTGCGCGACACCGCCGCCGAACTGTTGAATCTTTACGCCCAGCGCGCCCTGCGCAAGGGCCATGCATTCAATTTGACCATGCACGATTACGAGGCCTTCTGCGCCGGTTTCGGTTTCGAAGAGACGCCCGACCAGGCCGCCGCCATCGAGTCCGTGCTGGTTGACCTCAAATGCGGCAAGCCGATGGACCGGCTGATCTGCGGCGACGTCGGTTTCGGCAAGACCGAGGTGGCGCTCAGAGCCGCCTTCGTCGCGGTGATGGACGGCAAGCAGGTGGCGGTGCTGGTGCCCACCACGCTGCTGGCCGAGCAGCACTTCCAGAATTTCTCCACGCGCTTCGCCGACTGGCCGGTGAAGGTCGCCGAACTGTCGCGCTTCCGTTCCGCCAGGGAGCAGACGCAAGCCTTGAAGGACATGGCGGACGGCAAGCTCGACATCATCATCGGCACACACAAGCTGATCCAGAAGGGCGTGAAGTTCCATAACCTCGGGCTGGTGATCATCGACGAGGAGCACCGCTTCGGCGTGCAGCAGAAGGAACGGCTGAAGGCCTTGCGCGCCGAGGTGGATGTGCTGACGCTGACCGCCACGCCGATCCCGCGCACGCTGGCGCTGTCGCTGGAAGGGCTGCGCGATTTCTCGGTGATCGCCACGGCGCCGCAGCGCCGCCTCTCGATCAAGACCTTCGTCAGCAACACCAGCCAGGGCGTGATCCGCGAGGCCGTGCTGCGCGAACTCAAGCGCGGCGGGCAGGTGTATTTCCTGCACAACGAAGTGGACACGATTGCGAACATGGCGGAGAAACTGGAGACGCTGCTGCCGGAAGCGCGCATCCGCACTGCGCACGGGCAGATGGGCGAGCGCGACCTGGAGGCGGTGATGCGCGATTTCTACCAGCAGCGCTTCAACGTGCTGCTGTGCACCACCATTATCGAGACCGGAATTGACGTGCCTACGGCCAACACCATCATCATGAACCGCGCCGACCGCTTCGGCCTCGCCCAATTGCACCAGTTGCGCGGCCGCGTCGGGCGCTCGCACCACCAGGCCTACGCCTACCTGCTGGTGGACAGCATGGAAGGACTCACCGCACAGGCGAAGAAACGGCTGGAAGCGATCCAGGCGATGGAACAGCTCGGCAGCGGCTTCTACCTTGCCATGCACGATCTGGAGATACGCGGCGCGGGGGAAGTGCTGGGCGAATCGCAGAGCGGCGAGATGCAAGAGATCGGATTTTCCCTCTACACCGACATGCTCACCGCCGCCGTCAACTCGCTACGCCAAGGCAAGGAACCGGACATGACGCATCCGCTCGGCGTCACCACCGAGATCAACCTGCACACCCCTGCCCTGCTGCCCAACGATTACTGCGGCGACATCCACCAGCGGCTGGTGATCTACAAGCGCCTGGCAAATTGCGCGTCAGCGGAAGAACTCGACGAAATGCACCAGGAACTGATAGACCGCTTCGGCCTGCTGCCGCAGCCGGCGCATGCCCTGCTCGACAGCCACCGCCTGCGCATCCTCGCCAAGCCGCTGGGCATCATCAAGGTGGATGCCTCCAGCGAGGCCATCGTGATCCAGTTCGTGCCCAGCCCGCCGATTGATCCGATGAAGATCATCACCCTTATTCAGACTAAACGGCACATCAAGATGGCGGGGCCAGACAAGCTACGGATTGAATTAAAGTATGGCGACCTGCACCAACGCGTATTGGCGATCACACAATTTTTCAAGGAATTGTAGGCTATCGCCGGCGCCCTTCGTGAGCGCCCGGTTTCGTAAAATTGGCACTCAAGTAACTTGTCAGATGGAACGCCCTATCCGCCGTTTTCCTGCATCTCCGTCCGGTAGAGCTGCACGTTGTCGCGCCCGTTTTTCTTGGCATGATACATGGCGATGTCGGCATTCTTGAGCAGCAGCTTCTTGTCGCTGCCGTGCTCGGGATAGATGGCAATGCCGATGCTGCAGGAAATGCTCAATCTGTGGCCGCTGGCTTCAAAGGGCTGGCACAGGGCATGACATATTTTTTCGGCAACCACCATGGCATCCTGCTCCGTTTCGATGGTCGGCAGCAGCACGATGAATTCGTCGCCGCC
>JAQTOM010000097.1 GCA_028713345.1 Gallionellaceae bacterium
TCACGCTGGGCAGCAACAGCGAGCGGCCCTGCGCCAGCTTCTCCTGCCCCGCCCGCCGCGCCGCGCGCGCCGCCGCAATAACCGCATCCTGCGACTGCGCGGCGTGATAGGTTTCAAGCAGGTCCGCCGCCACCGCCATGGTGGTGGTGCTTGAAACCGCCAATGCAAACATAACCAGCAAGTTACCCGGCGTTTTTTGACGGGCTATGGCTGGCGTCGTTTGACAGCCAAGCGGAATAGCCAGCCGCTTTATCAGCCGGACGGCCAGTAGTTCCATCAGGAATAAGTTAGGAGTAGTCATAGCCCACGCGTAATATTAGAATATTCTAATATTATACACTAGTGTAATTACTTTCAAATGATGCAAGCACATTACCCGCACCCCAGAAAAGAATGATTTCAGCCGTGCGGCGTGGTACCCGTTAAGGCAGAAGTGCCGGGTTAAAACATGAAACGCTTTGGTTGCTGCACGTTTTGCAAGGGTGCAATGCAAGTTTCAAACAAGGCGGCGCTCTCGAACAAGCCCGGCGCTTTGCAGGTGACCAGCCTGGCCTGCATTGCAGGGGCGTCGCCGACAATGGCAAACAGGCGCCCGCCCGGCTTCAGGTTATTCTGGAACGCTTCCGGCAAAATTGGCACCGAGCCGGTCAGCACGATCACGTCATAAGAGCCGTCCCAGCCCTGTGCCGCATCGCCGAGCGCCAGCGTCACGTTGACAACATGGTGTGCCGCCAGGTTTTTTTCCGCAAGGGCATGCAGTTCCGGCACGATCTCCACGCTGGTCACATGCTCCGCGAGATGGGACAACAAGGCAGTCAGATAACCGCTGCCGCTGCCGACTTCCAGCACGCGGTCGGAACGTTCCAGTTGCAGCTCCTGCAAGGCGCGCGCCTCCAGTTTTGGATGCCACATTGAGGCTCCATGCCCCAGCGGAATTTCCATGTCCATAAACGCCAGTTTCTGCAAGGCGGGCGGCACAAACTGCTCGCGCTTGACCTTGGTCAGCAACTCCAGCACGCGCACGTCCGGAACATTCCAGGGGCGTATTTGCTGTTCCACCATATTAAAACGTGCTTGTTCCATGTTTTTCATCTCCCTTATGTTCCCGGATATTATCGCCATTCTAGGGCGGGCAGTATAGCAAGGCCAATCGCAGCGCTCAACGTTACCATACACCGGCATTTTTCGGTACGTATCACCCCTTCGGCAACCTTTTAACTCGAGGCAATGCGGATAAGCAGGATTGGAATTACTTTGTGACTCTAATTCTGCTGATGCAGACGGCCTGTGCGCTAGTCCTTGCACGGCTTGCAGGATCAACCTCATGGCGAAGCATCTGCAGTGCGCGATAAATTGCACATTCCTGGCAGGAATTGTGCTTCCTCCCTTACAATTACGGCGCATCCAATGCGGGCAACCCATAACTGGAAATAATTTTTCTGATTCGATTAACCAATTTCTGATTCGATTAACCAAGGAGATTTGAATGGGCAAGCCAGTAAAACACGTGTTCGTCTGCACGCAAAACCGTCCGCCGGAACATCCGCGCGGCTCATGCGGAGCGAAGGGCAGCGCAGCCATATTGCAGGAATTCGTGCAGCAATTTGAACAAAGGCAGTTTTTTGGGCGCTTCGCAGTGACCAGCAGCGGCTGTGTCGGCACTTGCGGCACCGGTCCCAGCGTGCTGGTTTATCCGGAAGGCGTGATGTACGGCGGCGTCACCAAGGAAGACGTGACCGCCATCATCGAAGAACATCTGCTGGGCGGCAAGCCGGTGGAAAGATTGCAATTGCCTGCCGTGATTTGGGGCTGACCGCAGTCGGCAGCCGTTGCGGGCGACACGTATCAGGATGCGTTGCTGACCCGCACCAGTTGTGCCAATTTGTCTTTCGCCGCGCCGCTGGCGATGACTTCCCCGGCTTTCTTCACGCCCTCGGCCAATGAGGCGGCCAGCCCCGCCACATAAATCGCCGCTCCGGCATTGAACTGCACGATGTCGCGCGCCGCGCCGGGCCGGTTGTCCAGCACGGCCAGCAGCATGGCCTGCGCCTCGTTCGCGTTGCTGACCTGGATGGCGTTCAGCGGCGCGGGCGTGAGGCCGAACTGGCCGGGCTGCACGGTGTATTCGCTGACCTTGCCGTCCTTCAGTTCCGCGATGAAGGTTGGCGCGCTGATGGAGATTTCGTCCATGCCGTCCGCGCCGTGCACCACCAGCACGTGGCGGCTGCCAAGCTCGCCGAGCACCGCCGCCAGTTTGCCGGTGAGCGGGCGGTTGAATACGCCGATCACCTGGTTCTGCGCTCCGGCCGGATTGGTGAGCGGACCCAGCATGTTGAACAATGTGCGCACGCCGAGCTCGCGCCGCACCGGCGCGGCGTATTTCATCGCGCTGTGATGGTTGGGCGCAAACATGAAGCCGACGCCGATGCTGTCCACGCAGTGCGCGACCTGCTCCGGTGTGAGGTTCACGTTCACCCCGAGCTTTTCCAGTGCGTCGGCAGAGCCGCAAGTAGAAGAAACCGAGCGCCCGCCGTGCTTGGCCACAGATGCCCCGGCTGCCGCCGCGACCAGCGCGGCTGCGGTGGAGATATTGAAGGTCTGCGCGCCGTCGCCGCCGGTGCCGCAGGTGTCGATCAGGTGCGCGGTGCGGGCCACGCTGACCTTGCTGGAGAGTTCGCGCATCACTTCCGCCGCCGCCGCGATCTCCTCCACCGTCTCGCCCTTCATGCGCAGCGCGACCAGCACGGCGGCGATCTGCGCGGTGGTGAACTGCCCGCTCATGATGCGCTGCATCAGCTCGCGCATCTCGGCGAACGGCAGGTCATGGCGCTCGATCAGGTGGGTGAGGGTCTGCGCGTAATTCATCGTCCCGCTCCTTCGAGGAAATTCTTCAGCATGTCATGGCCGTGCTCGGTGAGGATGGATTCCGGGTGGAACTGCACGCCGTCCACCGCCAGCGTCTTATGGCGCACGCCCATGATCTCGCCGTCGTCCGTCCATGCGGTGATTTCCAGGCAGTCCGGCAGGCTTTCGCGCTCGATCACCAGCGAGTGGTAGCGCGTGGCGGTGAATGGGTTGGGCAGGCCGCGGAACACGCTGGAGTTGTTGTGGAATATGGGTGAAGTCTTGCCGTGCATCAGTTGTCTGGCATGCACGATGTGCCCGCCGAATGCCTGGCCTATGCTCTGGTGGCCGAGGCACACCCCGAGTATCGGGATGCGCCCGGCGAACTGCTTGATGGCCGGCACCGACACCCCCGCCTCGTTGGGCGTGCACGGCCCCGGCGAGATCACGATATGCCCGGGTTGCAGCACCTCGATCTGCTCCAGCGTAATCTCATCGTTGCGATGCACCGCCACCTCCTCGCCCAGCTCGGCGAAATACTGCACCAGGTTGTAGGTGAAGGAGTCATAGTTGTCGATCATGAGAAGCATGTTCATTCCTAGTACATTGGTACAGCAGGCGTATTCATTGGAGTTTGGCTTGCCGTTATCGGGCGCACCATGTGAATTATGCCGCATAATTATTACTTACTGGCATAAAACTCTAAAGTGCAACTACAGAACACCTTGCTGATCCGATCCCTGATACAGCCGTAAGCGAAGGGCCGCGTAATCGCAGTTGCACTCCAACTGCGCCACATCCCAAGTCAGCCATCCTCTCCAGGTGTTACAATCCACGCCTTCCCGGAACCAGGCAAATTAAGGAACTTTCATGTCGTTGAAATGCGGAATTGTCGGCCTGCCCAATGTGGGCAAGTCCACGCTGTTTAATGCGCTGACCAAGGCGGGCATCGAGGCCGCCAATTATCCCTTCTGCACCATCGAGCCGAATGTCGGCATCGTGGAGGTGCCGGATGCGCGTATGGATGCGCTGGCGGAAATCGTCAAGCCGCAGAGGATGCAGTATGCGATCACCGAGTTTGTGGACATCGCGGGGCTGGTGGCTGGGGCGTCCAAGGGAGAGGGCCTGGGCAACCAGTTTCTCGCCAACATCCGCGAGACCGACGGCATCGTGAATGTGGTGCGCTGTTTCGAGGATGACAACATCATTCACGTGGCGGGCAAGGTCGATCCGATCTCCGACATCGAGACCATCATTACCGAACTCGCGCTGGCCGATTTGCAAACGGTGGAAAAAGCGCAGTTGCGCAATTCCAAGCTCGGCCGCTCCGGCGACAAGGAAGCCGCCAAATTCGGCGAGTTGCTGGACAAGGTGGCGGCGCACCTGAACGAAGGCAAGCCCGCGCGCATGATGAAGCTGGATGCCGAGCAGCTCGCCTTGCTCAAGCCGCTGTGCCTGCTCACCGTCAAGCCCGCGATGTATGTGGCCAATGTGGCGGAGGATGGCTTCAAGGACAATCCGCTACTGGCGCGTCTCGAAGAATTTGCCGCACGCGAGGGCGCGCCGGTAGTGGCGATCTGCGCCGCGCTGGAATCGGAAATTGCCGAGCTTTCCGACGCGGACAAGAAAGAATTCCTGGCCGATGTCGGCCTCGAAGAGCCGGGCCTGAACCGCCTGATCCGCGTGGCCTACAAGCTGCTGGGCTTGCAGACCTATTTCACCGCCGGGGTCAAGGAAGTGCGCGCCTGGACCATCCATGCGGGCGACACCGCACCGCAGGCGGCGGGCGTCATTCACAACGATTTCGAGCATGGCTTCATCCGCGCCGAAGTCATCAGCTACGACGACTTCATCGCCTGCAAGGGCGAGGCGGGCGCCAAGGAAAAAGGCAAGATGCGGCTGGAAGGCAAGGACTACGTGGTGCGCGACGGAGATGTCATGCATTTCAGGTTCAACGTCTGACCCCGTAATCCACCAAGCGTAAAGAGGCGTAACGTGGATATCCTCTTGCAACAGATCATCAACGGCCTGGTGCAGGGCAGCGTGTACGCGCTGGTCGCACTCGGCTACACCATGGTGTACGGCATCCTCGGCCTGATCAATTTCGCGCACGGCGAAGTGGTGATGGTGGGGGCGATGGTGGCGCTGACGGTGACGCAATTGCTTGCGGCCTTCGGCCTGCCGCCGTTGCTGGTGTTGCTGCTCGGCCTGATGGCGGCGGTCATGGTATGCATGGCGCTGGGCTACGGCATCGAGCGCATCGCCTACCGCCCCCTGCGCAACGCGCCGCGCCTTGCCCCGCTGATTACCGCGATAGGTGTTTCCATCGTGCTACAAAATCTGGCGATGATCTTCTGGGGGCGCGAATACCACGCCTTTCCTGCGTTGCTGCCCAACAGTCCGCACCTGCTGGCAGGCGCGATCATCAACGAGGTGCAGATCGTCATCGTGCTGGCGGCGCTGGCAGTGATGGGCGGCCTGCTGGTGCTGGTGCACCGCACGCGCCTGGGCCGCGCGATGCGCGCCGTGGCGGAAAATCCCTCCGCCGCCGCGCTGATGGGCGTGAACATCAACGCCGTCATCGGCATCACTTTCATCACCGGCTCCGCATTGGCGGCGGTGGCGGGCGTCATGGTCAGCGCAAACTACGGCATCGTGCACTATTACATGGGTTCCATCCTCGGCCTGAAAGCCTTCACCGCTGCGGTTCTCGGCGGCATCGGCAACCTGCGCGGCGCGATGCTGGGCGGC
>JAQTOM010000021.1:0-14877 GCA_028713345.1 Gallionellaceae bacterium
CATCAGCGGTGTGGAATTTGCCAAGCGCCTGCGCGCAGACCAGCGCACGTACCCTATTCCCATCATTATGCTGACGGCACGTACTGATGAACGTGACAAGGCGCCGGGTCTGGAATCCGGTGCGGATGATTACATCACCAAACCATTTTCACCGCGCGAATTGATGGCGCGTATCCATTCCATACTTGGCATCCATGTGCAACATATAAACAATAGTACAGTGCCCGCTGGTGAACCACGGCTATCGAAAGAAACGCTTGATCCATACCTTGGTTCTTCAGATGTCATATGGTTGTAATAATTTACTTATACTATTGCAACTTACAGGGTAATACTGGATGCATAAAAAGCCATGACTGCAAATATTCTGCTGGTGGAAGATGAACACGCGATTCAGGAGTTATTGGCATTCAATGTAACCCAGTGCGGCTACTATCCGATTCAGGCGCATGATGCTGCCGAAGCCATGATTCACATTAATCATGCATTGCCGGATTTAATCCTGCTTGACTGGATGTTGCCCGACTGCAGTGGCGTGGAGTTGGCACGCCGTCTGCGTGCCGGCCAGCGCACGCGTAATATCCCTATCATCATGCTGACTGCGCGCGCTGAGGAACACGATAAAGTATTGGGCCTGGAATCCGGTGCGGATGATTACATCACCAAACCATTTTCCCCGCGTGAGCTGATGGCGCGCATCCGCGCCGTGCTACGCCGCCGCGCGCCACAGATGAGCGATGAAACGGTGTCTGCAGGCGGTCTGGAATTGTCACCGTCCACGCATCGCATCAGCGCGAACGGAGCAATGATTGACTTGGGTCCGACCGAGTTCCGCCTCCTGCATTTCTTCATGACCCATGTTGAACGCGTCTATAACCGCTCGCAATTGCTCAACAATGTGTGGGGCGATCACGTGTTCGTTGAGGAGCGCACCGTGGATGTACACATCCGCCGGTTGCGCCAGGCGCTTGAACCGTCCGGCCTTGATAACCTGATCCAGACCGTGCGCGGGAGCGGCTACCGTTTTTCGTGTAAATAGCTTTTCTTGTTTCAGCTCGTCACAAACAACTTCCGCAATAGCCACACATTGACTCCCAAACAACCCCGTTGTTTTACCGCACCTTTTAATCCTTATCCCCGGGATTGCTGCTGTCACATTTGTTTGATTTTTCCTTCATCAACTTGTAACATCGACAGGTTAATCTGCGTGCGTCGCATTAGGGCGGCTTTCAAATTGACTAAGGGGAATTTAATGATGCAAAAGAGATTAACCGTTGCCGCACTGGTTGCAGCTGTTACTTTGCCGGTGCCGGTTTTGGCCGATACCGCCAACGTGACCATTTACGGCGTGGCCGACGCATCCTTCGACATAACGAACACTGGTGATAACCCGCGCACCGGCGCCACTGGCGCCAGGGTTAACAAAATATCAAGCAGCGTCTCAAGAATCGGCTTCAAGGGCGAGGAAGACCTGGGCGATGGCCTGAAAGCCATCTGGCAGGTTGAAACCGAAGTCGATCTGGATGGCTCCAACACAGCAGGCACTGCCCCCACTAATTCTTTTGTGGGCACCCGCAACACTTTCGCCGGCCTGAAAAGCGGCAGTTTGGGTTCCCTGATTCTTGGCCGCCACGACACCCCATACAAGACATCGGACCGCATGTTGGACCTGTTTTATGACCATGTCGCCGACAACCGCGCCTTGATGGGCGGCGGTATAGGCAGGGGCAGTGCCGACACCAAGGGATTTGACAAGCGCGCCACCGACATAGTGATGTACACCAGCCCGGTGATGAACGGTTTTAAAGTGACCGCCGCTTACGTCGCCGGTGCAGAAGCTGCGGCTAATTCCACCCAGTCCAAAGGCAGCATCTGGTCGCTGGCCGGAACGTATGACATTGCTCCATTCTTTGGGGTGTTAGCCTATCAGCGGAATGAGTATGGCACCCCTGCTACCGGAGCCGTCGCAGTAGCCGCACCGGCAAACGGCGCTTCTCCCAACACCCGTGAAACAGCCTGGAAAATCGGCGGCGGCTATAAGGTGGACCAGTTCACCATCAATGCAATCTATGAAAAAACCAATGATAACTTCGGTGGCGGCACAGGGGCGGCTGCAGCGAATAACGGAGCCTGCACAGGCGTTGTTGCCGGGGGAAGCTGTTTCGGCCACAAGGCATTCTACTTATCGGGTCAATACAATCTCACTTCCAACGATGCATTAAAGCTGGCATACACCAGAGCTGGCAATTTGCAGGATGGGAATCTTGCCAGCACTGGCGCAAAACATGTTACTGCCGGCTACGACCACAGGATGAGCAAGCGCACCAACCTCTACGTTACGTACACCAAGCTGAGCAACGATATGAATATAGATTACAGCCTGAACGGCGAAGGTGCGGCAACCGGCAACGTTACCGCTCTTAGCAAAGGCGCCAGCCCCTCTTCCCTCGCGCTCGGCATGAAACATATCTTCTGAATTTGATGTCTCACTGACCTTTTTGCGGGCGCCTCAGGGCGCCCGTTTCTATTGGCCACAACCGCGGTATGCGCACCCCGCATCCTGCCGATGAGTGATAAGGTGGTGCGGCAACCCCACCCTTCTGTAATCTTCCAGTGTAACTGGAAATTCATTCCACAAATTTTTGCAAAGTCGTAGGCCAGCAGCAAATGGTGGCGCAAGTTCCACATTCTGCGTCCGACAGCTTGAATTCGAAATCATGCAATTGCGTGATGGCAATGACTATGGAGAGCCCCAGACCATACCCGGGAATCCGGTGGCTGTTTGCGCTGCGGTAAAAGCGATATAGCACGGTTTTTTTATCGGCGTCTTCAATGCCTGGCCCGGTATCCAATATGTCGATCCTCGGGCCGCTTGCACCATGCAACAGCTTGACGCTCACCTTGCCCCCTGGCGGGGTGAACTTGATCGCATTGTCGAGAAGATTGACGACTGCTTCAAACAGAAGCTCCGCGTCCCCCTGTATGGGTTCGACATTGTCCGTGAATAGCGCCAGATCAATCGATTTATCTTCAGCAACAGGCTCGAAAAAAACGACGGCCTGCTCCATGATTGTTTGCAAATATACAGTCTTGAACCCCGCTCGCCTTTGTCCATTTTCAATTTCTGAAATTCGCAGCAGGGCGCGGAACCGGGACAGGAGAGAATCGATTTCACAAAGCGCCTGGTCAAGCATCACCTGCTGGGGATGGCCGCTTCCCAACTGTTGCTGCCCGCGGTAAATGAATGCCCTGAGCCGGGTCAGCGGCGTGCGCAGGTCGTGCGCAATATTGTCGCAAACACTTTTGACTTCCGACATCAATCTTTCGACCGAATCGAGCATGGTATTGATTATCGCTGCCAGCATATCCAACTCATCGCGCGAGGATGTGGTCGGCAGGCGTTGCTTGAAGTCGCCTTGCATGATCAGTTTGCAAACGCGCTGAATTTCTTCGATACGGCGTAGCGGACGAATGCTCAAGGCGAGCCCGAAGCCGATTCCCAATATCATGGTAAGGGAACCGCCCCAATAAAAGGCATTCTTGATGATCTGATGGAATTCGACCAATTCCCCGACATCCCTTCCGATGACGAGAATTTCTTCCGGCGCGATGCGGCAGGCCAGCACGCGAGTGGTAACCGGGAAGGCGGGATCATTTTTGGGAGTCAGGCTCAGTTGGTAAATAGTTTCGTCAACAGGAAGAGTGGGCGGAATCTGCTTGATGTTTCCGGCGATCCAGTTCCTTTTGGCGTCAAAAAGCGCATAAAAACGAATGTGGCGCAGATCGTGCCCGAGGCTTTCATCTATCTTGCCAGGCAGGCGGGTGCTATCGATTTTGAGGAAATTTTCCTTTTCGAGACTCAGCGCATGGTCGACCCGTCTGATCATGTCACCGGTTGTTTGCCAATAAATGAAGCTCAACAAGGAAGCTACGCAAATGGCGAAGAAAATGCTGTACAGCAGCGTCAGCCGGAAAGTGATCGTCCGGGAAAGTTTAGAAATGGTCACTGAGAATGTATCCGGAGCCGCGTACCGTATGGATAAGGGGAACCAGACCTGGAATGTCGACTTTCTTGCGGAGGCGGCCAATGTGGACATCGATGATGTTGGTTCCGGGGTCGAAGTGATAACCCCAAACGGCCTCGAACAGCATGGTGCGCGTGATGACCTGCCCATAATTCCTGACCATGTATTCGAGCAGGCGAAACTCTACGGGCAAAAGACTCAACTCGGTTTTTTGCCGGGTCACCGTTCGCGCCACAAGGTCGACCTGAAGATCGAAAATACGCAGAATGGTCTTCGGCCCCTGCTTGTCTTTGCGGCGCAGCAGCACCTCGACACGCGCCGCCATTTCCTCCGAAGCAAAAGGCTTGACGAGATAGTCGTCCCCTCCTGCGCGCAGACACTGTACCCGTTCATCGACATCACTGAGCGCACTGATCATCAGCACGGGCGTTTCAATTCCCTCTTTGCGCATGGCAGTTACGATGGTCAAACCGTCGACAAAAGGCAGCATCCGGTCCAGCGTGATGAGGTCATGTGCTGCGCTCAAGGCAAGGGCCAAGCCATCGCGGCCGTTGTCGGCCCATTCCACTTCGAAGCCATTGTTGCCCAGCTCGGTAATGATTTCCTGGGCAGTCGAGACATCGTCTTCGATTGCCAGCACTTTCGCGGCACACCCACGGGCATTGTGCGATACCAACGGGGCGGCTGCATAAGGCAAGTTCTGTATGGACATCTCTCAGGTAGATGGAAGGGTTTTACCGGATTATAAGACAAGCTTCGTACCGATGTGGTTCTCAGGACTCGTTACGAATATGAAATTTTGTTTAACAATAAAAATCTTATTCCTTGTACGGTAAGATTTCGCTCGTTTCAGAATAACGGCGGCAAAAGATCCGTTTCCGGGTATATTTTTTAAGCGGCAATATCTTTTGGGGGGGAAACATTTCATGCTATGGATTGTACGGATCGCATTAAGCCGGCCTTACACTTTTATAGTACTGGCGCTGCTGATCCTGATTCTCGGCCCGCTGGTCTATGTGAACATGCGGACGGACATCTTTCCCGACATCAAGGTGCCGGTGGTCAGTGCGATCTGGAACTATAACGGGTTGCCGCCCAGCGACATGTCCAACCGCATCATCACCTACTATGAAAGGCAGCTGTCGACATCGGTCAACGATATAGAGCACATCGAATCCCAATCGTTGCCCGGGGTGGGCATCGTCAAGATATTCTTCCAACCGGATGTCAGCATCAATGCTGCCGTCAGCCAGGTGACCGCCCTTTCGCAGACGGTGCTGAAACGGCTGCCTCCGGGCATCACGCCGCCGCTGATCCTGAGTTACAACGCATCGAGCGTACCCGTTTTGCAGTTGGCACTTTCCAGCGATACGCTGCTTGACAATCAGTTGTTCGATATCTCGAACAATTTCATCCGTCCCCAGTTGGCACAGGTGCAGGGTGCCGCTGTCCCCTCGCCATATGGCGGGAAAAACCGGCAGATTGTGGTGGATTTGGACATGCAGGCGCTGCGTTCAAAAGGGCTGACGCCGGCAGATGTGAGCAACGCGCTACTGAGCCAGAATCTGATTCTTCCATCGGGAACGCAAAAAATCGGGCAATTCGAATACAACGTGATGCTCAATGCCAGCCCGGATGTGCTGGAAGAGTTGAATGATTTGCCGGTCAAGTCGGTGAACGGTGCAACTATCCTGTTGCGCGACGTGGCACATGTGCGCGATGGTTTTTCTCCGCAGCAGAATATGGTGCGGGTTAACGGGCGACACTCGGTGTTGACCACTATCCAGAAAAACGGCAGCACTTCCACTCTGGACATCATCGCGCACGTCAAGGAGTTGCTGCCACGGATCAAGGATGGTGCGCCACCGGAGTTGGTCCTCAAGCTGGTCGGCGATCAATCGGTGTTTGTGAAATCGGCGGTGGATGGGGTCATCCGCGAGGGAGTCATCGCAGCGGCCCTGACCGGACTGATGATCCTGTTGTTTCTCGGCAGCTGGCGTTCCACCCTGATTATTACCGTATCCATCCCCTTGGCGGTTCTGTCGGCCATCATGGCGCTATCCGCTTTCGGGCAAACGCTGAACATCATGACGCTGGGCGGCCTTGCGCTGGCCGTCGGCATATTGGTGGATGACGCCACCGTGACGATCGAGAACATGAACTGGCATCTGGAGAAGGGCAAGCATGTGGAAGCCTCGATCATGGACGGAGCGCACCAGATTGTGGGGCCCGCCTTCGTGTCCCTGTTATGCATCTGTATCGTTTTTATCCCGATGTTCTTCCTGAATGGTGTCGCAAAGTTCCTGTTCGTACCCCTTGCCGAGGCGGTAATTTTCTCGATGATCGCATCGTTCATCCTGTCGCGCACGCTGGTGCCGACACTGGCCAAATACCTGTTGCGCGCCCATGCTCAGACCCACCATCATGGTGAACACGTGCCTGTGCCGCCGTCGAGAAATCCGCTGGTTCTTTTTCAACGGGCATTCGAGAGGGTGTTCAACCGGATCCGTAACCAATACAAGATACTTTTGTTGCTGGCACTTTCCCGTCGCCGTAATTTTATTATCGGGTTCCTCGGATTTGTTCTGGTTTCTTTTGCGCTCGTGCCGTGGCTGGGAAGAAATTTTTTCCCGGCAGTGGATGCCGGGCAAATCAAGCTGCATGTCCGGGCGCAGACCGGCACGCGGATCGAGGAAACGGCACGCCTGTGCGATGAAATAGAACGCCAGATAAGGAAAGAAATTCCTGCCGATGAGATCAAGAATATTGTGGACAACATCGGCTTGCCGGTGAGCGGGGTCAACCTGATGTACAGCAACTCGTCCCCCATCGGGCCGGGCGATGCGGACATCCTGATTTCGCTGAACGATGGGCACCGGCCTACGGATGAATATGTGAAGGTATTGCGCGAACATTTGAAGGATCAATTCCCCGGTGCGTCCTTTGCGTTTCTGCCTGCCGATATCGTGAGCCAGATCCTGAATTTCGGTATGCCCGCGCCGATTGACGTGCAGGTAGTCGGGTTTAACCGCAAGGCTAACCAGGAATATGCGGCAGCCATCATGAACCGGATCAGGAAAGTTCACGGCCTGGCGGACCTGCGCATCCAGCAGGCATTCAACCAGCCCGAGTTTCATGTCGACGTGAACCGGGCACGCGCACGGGAATTGGGGCTTACCCAGCGTGACGTGGCCACCAACCTGCTGGTCTCGTTGTCAGGCAGCTTGCAGACCGCTCCGAACTTCTGGGTCAATCCGGGTAATAATGTTTCCTATCCTCTGGTGGTGCAAGTGCCGCAGCATCGCATCGATACGCTTAACGACCTGCAGAATATTCCCGTTTCGCCTGGCGCCGGCAATGTTCCCCAGTTGCTGGGAGGGCTTGCCAGCATCAGCAGAAGCCAGGGTGAAGCACTCGTGTCACACTACGATGTGCAGCCAACCATCGATATTTTCGGCACGGCGCAAGAGCGAGATCTGGGAGATGTCGCGCATGACATCGAGCAAGTGCTGAAGGAAACCGCCAAGGATGTTCCCAAAGGGTCGTTTGTCGTCATGCGCGGGCAAGTGAAGGCCATGAATGACTCCTACAACGGCCTGCTGTTCGGCTTGCTCGGGGCGATTGTGCTGATTTATTTGCTGATTGTGGTGAACTTCCAATCCTGGCTCGATCCTTTTGTCATCATCACCGCGTTACCGGCGGCCCTGGCGGGAATCATCTGGATGCTGTTTGCGACCAATACCACGTTGTCGGTGCCTGCGCTCATCGGCTCCATCATGTGCATGGGCGTGGCGACAGCCAACAGCATTCTGGTGGTCAGCTTTGCCCGCGAGCGGATACGGGAGGGCGATAGCGGCATGGCCGCCGCCCTGGAAGCGGGCTTCATCCGTTTCCGCCCGGTCCTGATGACGGCGCTGGCCATGATCATCGGCATGGCGCCGATGGCTTTGGGGCTCGGCGAGGGCGGCGAGCAAAATGCGCCTCTGGGCAGGGCGGTCATCGGCGGCCTGGCATTCGCGACCTGCGCGACACTGTTTTTTGTGCCGGTAATATTCAGCCTGGTGCACAGGAATCGCCAGAAAAGCGATCCTGCCGTGCACAACTCTTTAACTGTGGAGCAAGTAAATGTCTGAACACATTCCTCACGTCCATGCGTCTGCACGCCTTAAGCTCTTCGGATTGGCCGCTTTGGTGGCGGCGATTGCCGTGGCGGCGGGCGGTATCTTGTTCCGCGTAAGCCATGAGCATGACCTGAAAAAAGAAGTCGAGTCGCAGCACGTCACCGTTCAAATAGTCAGGCCGCAGTTTGGACACAGTGAACAGCCGCTGATCCTCCCGGGGGACGTGAGAGCCGACCTTGATGCACCGATTTATGCACGGGTGAGCGGTTATCTGAAGGCCTGGCATACCGACATCGGGACGCACGTCAAAAAGGGGCAGTTGCTTGGGGAAATCGAAACCCCCGAGCTTGACCAGCAGATATTGCGGGCGCAGGCAGACTTTGCGACCGCCAAGTCAAACTGGGAGATCGCCGATGTTACGGCGAACCGGTGGCAGAATTTGCTGGCCACAGATTCTGTTTCCCATCAGGAGGCCGATGAGAAGGCATCAAACGCCAAAGCCAGGAATGACGCATTGAATGCGGCACGCGCCAGCTTGAACAGCCTGCTGGCCCAGCAAGCCTTCAACAAATTGGTGGCGCCGTTTGACGGCGTAGTGACCGAACGCAACACCGATATCGGCAAGTTGATCAACCCCGGCAGCAGCAACGGCCAGGCGTTGTTCAGGGTCGTGGATTGCCGGAAGTTGCGGGTGTATGTGGAGGTGCCACAGAATTACTCCCATCTGGTCAAGCGCGGAATGCAGGTGCGTGTCGCCTTCCCGGAGCGGCCAGTCCAGCGCTTTTCCGCAACCGTGATGAATACATCGAACGCAATCCATGAGGCATCCCGAACCTCGACTGTGGAACTATGGATGGATAACAATGACGGCAAGTTATTTCCCGGAAGCTATGCTGAAGTTCATTTCGAGTTGCCTTCAAACTCTAACGTCTTCAGCTTGCCCGTGAGTTCGTTGTTGTTCCGCAAGGACGGGCTGGAGGTTGCGACGGTTGATGCCGGCAATCGCGTAGTTTTGAAGCACATCATCATCGCACGGGATTTGGGGCGTGTAGTGGAGGTGGCAAGCGGCATTGACAGCGCCGACCGGGTTATTGACAGCCCGTCGGATTCCATCGTGCAAGGAGATGTCGTGCGTATCAAAGCAACCCAGGGAGTGCCGCCCAGAGACCAGAACCCCGGAGGAAAGTCATGACGTATATCCGGCGGGTGTCGCCGGTGTTGTGCGTATCGCTGCTCTTTGGCTGTTCGGAGGCGCCCGTGTACAAAATACCCGTGATACCGGCTCCTGCCGCCTATAAAGAGGCGGTGTCGATCTGGCAGCCGGCCCAGCCCGCCGATAACCTGCCCCGCGGCGATTGGTGGAAGGCATACGGTGATACGATACTGAATGATCTGGTCGCGCGGCTGGATACGGCAAATGCAGAGCTTGCGGTGGCAATGGCGCATTTCGACCAGGCCGTAGCGTACGTCTCGCAGGCACGCGCAGGCTACCTCCCGACGGTAGCGGCAGGCGCCTCTGTCACCCGCAACAAACAATCTCAAAACCGGGCGTTGCGTTCCCCTACCCAGCCCATTTTTTATAGCGATAACTCGATCGGCCTGCAAGCTGATTACGAGGTCGACCTGTGGGGGCGTGTGCGTAATCTGGTTGGCGCAGGAGAGGCTGGTGCTCAAGCAGCAGCGGCTGATCTCCAGTCTATCCATTTAAGCTTGAGGGCGGAACTTGCCAATGATTATCTTGCACTGCGCATGCTGGATGCGCAGCGCAAATTGTTGTCGGATGAAACCGAATCCTATGCCAAGGCGCTGAAGCTTACGCAGAACCGCTTTGAGGCAGGGATCGATTCGGCGCTGGACGTATCACGGGCCAAGGTGCAGCTTGGCACGGCCAAGGCAAAATTGGCGGACACCATGGCAAGCAGGGCGCTGTATGAACATGCCATCGCCACCCTGGTTGGCGAATCCGCCTCGGGCTTTTCCATTGCCCCAGCCGTGGCAGATATCCAGTTGCCCGCAATTCCTGTGGGGGTGCCTTCCACCCTGTTGCAGCGCAGGCCGGACATCTCTGCGGCGGAGCGCCGTTTGTTTGCGGCCAATGCCAATGTCGGGGTGGCCCAATCGGCATTCTTTCCGAGAGTTACCCTCGCTGCCGCAGCCGGATATGAAAGCGCCAACCAGGCGGCGTGGCTGACAGCACCCAATCTTTTTTGGTCAATCGGCCCCAATGCGTTGCTGACCCTCTTCGACGCGGGCCGCCGCGAGGCGGTAGTCGCACAAGCGGAAGCCGCCTTCAAGGTTGCTGGAGCGCAATACCGCGCCACGGTGCTCCATGCCTTTCAGGAAGTCGAGGATAACCTGTCGCTGTTAAATGAACTGACCGAGGAGTCAATTGCCCTGCATGACGCGGTCAATGATACGCGCCATACGCTGGATATCGCCATGAACCGTTACCGCGAAGGCGCAACGAGCTACCTTGATGTCGTGACTGCGCAGGCCTCTGCCCAACAGGTGCAACTGGATGAACTTAACGTGCGCAGAAGAAGGTTGCAGGCGAGCATCAATCTTATCCGTGCGCTTGGGGGCGGCTTCGACAGCGCCCCAGATGACGGGGCAACAAACAAACCGCATTCATAGAACGCGGTTTTGCCTCATGCACCAACAGGGGCACACCCGGCACGCCTTCCGGGGAGGCGCTTCTTTCCATTGATTCAATAAACCTGTTGCTGACGCTTATCTTCCTTCCCCTGAAGCCTCACGTATTTTTGTATCATCCCGCCGTTCAACCCGCCGTGTCCACGCAATACTCTTTGGACCGGAAGTGATGGCCCCACCCTGGCTTCTTCTGTATATACGGGGATACGCAGAGAAGCCTTCGCTTCCAGATTTCACCTGCCTTCCATCATTTTAATAATAGTGTAACAAAGCGTGGCTATGATGCATTACGCTGAAAAACGTCAAGCAAATACAGCAAACCTGAAATTTTTGAAGGGATCATGAATAAATTGAACCGGCTCTTCCGCAACATCGGCCTGGCCGCCTCGCTGTTGGCCGCAAGTAATGCGTCCGCAACGGACATCACCGGCGCGGGCGCCACCTTCCCCTACCCGCTTTACGCCAAGTGGGCGGAAGCCTACAAGGCGCAGACCGGCACCGGCGTGAACTACCAGTCCATCGGTTCCGGCGGCGGCATCAAGCAGATCACCGCAAAGACGGTTGACTTCGGCGCTTCCGACATGCCGATGAAACCCGAAGACCTGGCAAAGAATGGCCTGATGCAATTCCCGGCAGTGATAGGCGGCGTAGTGCCCGTGATCAATATCGGCGGCATAGAAACAGGCAAGCTGAAACTGGACGGCAAGATACTGGCCGATATTTTCCTGGGTAAGGTTACCCGGTGGAATGACCCGGAAATTATTGCGGCGAACAAGGACCTGAAATTGCCCGATGGAAACATTACCGTAGTACACCGCTCCGATGGTTCAGGCACCAGCTTCATCTTTACCAATTACCTGTCCAAGGTTAACCCGGAGTGGAAATCGTCTGTCGGTGAAGGCACCGCCGTATCCTGGAAAGCCGGTATGGGCGGCAAGGGCAATGAAGGCGTGGCTGCCATGGTAAAGAACCAGAAAAATTCCATCGGTTATGTGGAATATGCCTACGCCCTGCAAACCAAAATGAATTACGTACAACTGAAAAACCGCAATGGCGAATTCGTCAAGCCGGACGACAACTCGTTCAAGGCGGCAGCGGCCAACGCCCAATGGGACAAGGCTCCCGGCTTCTACGAGCTGCTGACCGATGAACCGGGCAAGGGAAGCTGGCCCATTACTGGCGCGACTTTCATCCTGATGCACAAGGTGCAAGATAAACCGGAAATTGGTGCGGCCGTCCTGAAATTCTTTGACTGGGCCTTTGCCAGTGGCTCCAAAATGGCTGCCAATATGGACTATGTACCGTTACCCGGCAAATTGCAGCAACTGATACGTGCCGCATGGAAAGACCAGATCAAGGATACGAGCGGCAAGTCGTTGTGGAAATAAATAGCGGCAGGAACGCACGGGCGGATAACGTCTTCTGGAGAAAAAACCTTGAGGGAGTACCACGCCCCCTCGATTATAATATTCTTCAAGTTGAGTCCTGATGCCAAAAAATATTAAAGCTATGCCGACGTTATCACTCGAAGCGCGCATGAGACGACATAACTGGCTGGACATCCTGTTCCGCAACGTCACCCGCCTGTCCGCATTTGCCGTGCTCATCCTGCTGCTCGCGATCATCGCTTCCCTGCTGATAGGCAGCTTGCCTGCCATCAAGGCTTTCGGCCTGCACTTCCTGGTCAGTGCGGAATGGAACCCGGTCACGGAACAGTTCGGCGCACTGGTGCCTATCGTCGGCACGCTGGCCACCGCCAGCGTCGCGCTGCTGATTGCCATCCCGGTCAGCTTCGGCATCGCGTTGTTCCTCACCGAACTCTCGCCGCGCTGGCTGCGCCACCCGCTCGGCACCGCCATTGAACTGCTGGCCGGAATTCCCAGCATCATCTACGGCATGTGGGGGCTGTTCGTATTCGCCCCGCTGTTCGGCGACTATATTGAACCCTGGCTCAGCAGCCACTTGGGCGGCAAACTCCTCATCGGCCCGCTCTTTTCCGGCGCACCGATGGGCATCGGCGTCCTCACCGCCGGGATCATCCTGGCCATCATGGTGATTCCCTTCATCGCCTCGGTGATGCGCGACGTGTTCGAAATTGTTCCCGCGTTGCTCAAGGAATCCGCCTATGGTTTGGGCGCGACCACCTGGGAAGTGATGTGGAACGTGGTGCTGCCTTACACCAAGATCGGCGTGGTCGGTGGCATCTTGCTGGGCCTGGGGCGCGCGCTGGGTGAAACCATGGCGGTCACTTTTGTCATCGGCAACGCACACGACTTGAGCGCTTCGCTGTTGATGCCGGGAAACAGCATCTCCTCCGCACTGGCCAATGAATTCACCGAAGCGGTAGGCGACCTGTATACCTCCGCCCTGGTCGAACTGGGGTTGATCCTGTTCTTCATTACCTTCGTCGTACTGTCACTGGCGCGCTTCATGTTATACAGGCTGGGACGACGCGAAGGGCAGGCCGCCTGATATGTTTACGCTCTACACCCGCCGCCGCATGATCAACGCCATGAGCCTGGGTATCTCGGTGCTGGCCATGCTGTTCGGCCTGTTCTGGCTGGGGTGGATCTTGTGGACGCTGCTGAATAACGGCCTGCCCGGCCTGAGCCATGCGGTGTTCACCCAGATGACGCCGCCTCCGGGCAGCAGTGGCGGCCTGCTCAATGCCATTGCCGGCAGCCTGATGATGACGCTGTTTGCCACCCTGATCGGCACTCCCATCGGCATCCTGGCTGGAACTTATCTGGCCGAGTTTGGCCAGCGCGGCTGGCTGGCGCCCGCCACCCGCTTCATCAACGACGTGCTGCTGTCTGCGCCTTCCATCGTGATCGGGCTGTTCATCTATGAAATATATGTCACCCGGGTCAAACATTTTTCC
Source organism: Gallionellaceae bacterium (assembly GCA_028713345.1). Lineage (GTDB taxonomy): Bacteria > Pseudomonadota > Gammaproteobacteria > Burkholderiales > Gallionellaceae > JAQTOM01. The sequence continues at coordinate 13,680 of JAQTOM010000021.1, forward strand.
GGCTGGGGTGGCACATTGGCGCTGTCTATCCTGGTGATCCCCATCGTCATCCGCACCACCGAGAACATGCTGCGCCTGGTGCCGAATACCCTGCGCGAGGCGGCGGCCGCACTGGGCGCGCCGCAGTGGAAAATCATCAACTTTGTCACCCTGCGCGCCGCGCGCGCCGGCATCCTCACCGGTGTGCTGCTGGCGGTGGCGCGCATCAGCGGCGAAACCGCGCCGCTGTTGTTCACCGCGCTCAATAATCAATTCTGGAGCAGCAACATGAACCAGCCGATGGCGAACCTGCCGGTGGTCATTTTCCAGTTTGCCATGAGTCCCTATGAAGACTGGCATAACCTCGCCTGGGCCGGCGCGCTGCTGATCACTTTCAGCGTGCTCACGCTCAACATTGTGGCGCGTGTGTTATTCCGCCAGAGCGCAACAACCCATTAAGGATGCAGTAGATGAATGCCGAGAAAAATATTGCCCCGAAACTGGTCGTGCGCGACCTGAATTTTTACTACGGCACTTTCCGTGCCCTCAACAACATCAACCTCACCATTCCGGAAAAAATGGTGACCGCCTTTATCGGCCCATCCGGCTGCGGCAAGTCCACCCTGCTGCGCACCTTCAACCGCATGTACCAGCTCTACCCCAAGCAGAAAGCCACCGGCGAAGTGTTGCTGGACGGGGAGAATATCCTCGACAAGAGCCAGGATCTCAACACCCTGCGCGCCAAGATCGGCATGGTGTTCCAGAAACCCACCCCGTTCCCGATGTCCATTTACGACAACATCGCGTTCGGCGCGAAACTGTATGAAAGGCTCAGCCGCCACGACATGGATGAACGCGTGGAATGGGCGCTGAAGAAAGCCGCGCTATGGACGGAAGTAAAAGACAAGCTGAAGCAGAGCGGCACCGGGCTGTCCGGCGGCCAGCAGCAACGCCTGTGCATCGCCCGCGCCATCGCCGTCAAACCGCAGGTGCTGTTGCTCGATGAACCCACCTCCGCGCTGGATCCGATTTCCACCGCGCACATCGAGAAACTCATCGACGAACTGAAGGAAGAATTCACCATCGTCATCGTCACCCACAACATGCAGCAGGCCGCGCGCGTATCGGACTACACCGCCTACATGTACATCGGCGACCTGATCGAATTCGGCGACACCAGCACGGTATTCACCAACCCCAAGCGCAAGGAAACAGAAGA